>DATHLW010000119.1:0-5601 GCA_035487675.1 Mucilaginibacter sp.
CTACCTCTATGCGCATATTCTCAAGGTAGCTGGAAAAGAACGGGATACCACCCCATTTCTTATTTTCCTCTACAATATTTTTGTTAATGCCTGATTTGGCCATGATCTGGCTCCCTCTGGCTATACTTATGTGGCCTACCATACCAACCTGCCCGCCAATAACGCAATTATCGCCCACTTTGGTACTTCCGGATATACCTGTCTGCGCAGCTATTACGGTGTTGGCACCAATCTCCACGTTATGTGCTATCTGCAGCAAATTATCCAGCTTCGCTCCTTTGTGTATAATGGTCGATCCCATTGTGGCACGGTCAATGGTAGTATTTGAGCCTATTTCAACGTCATCCTCAATAACAACATTACCTATCTGGCTTATTTTTTTGTAGGTTCCATCAGGGTTAGGCGCAAAACCGAAACCATCGCTCCCTATAATTGTACCTGAGTGGATGATCACATTACTGCCTATCACACAATCGAAATAAACGATCACGCCCGGGAAAAGCGTTACATTATCGCCCAGAACCACATTTTCGGCAATGTAAACATTAGGGTATATTTTGCATTTGTTGCCCAATTCGGCACCCTGACCGATATAGGCAAAAGCACCTACGTAGCAATCATCGCCCAATTTGGCCGTAGGATGGATGAAACTAGGCTGCTCAATCCCGCTCTTGTTTAGTTTGATCGTGTTATATCTTTCGAGCAAAATAGTGATGGCGCTGTAAGCATTTTCAACCCTGATAAGAGTGGCCTTCACAGGCTCAGCAAGTACCTGGTCGTTATTGATGAGCACTATAGAAGCATCAGTACTATACAGGTACTGCTCATATTTGGGGTTGGCTAAAAAAGTGATAGATCCGGCGGTAGCCTCTTCTATTTTGGCTAAGCGGTTCACTGTTACCCGGGCATCGCCCTCAACAGTTCCGTTCAGCAGTAAACTTATCTCATGTGCAGTAAATTGCATCGGGCAAATTTAAGTGTTATAATTGAAGCGGCAAAGTATAAATCTATCAGCTTCAATACGTTTATATAAGGCCTTTGGTATAGCAAATAATGTACTTTTTTACCGTTTTTGCCAGTGCCTCTAAATTGGAGTTGTCACTGGCTGCGGCAATATCCTGAAGCGAACCATCTTTCATTAAAATACGGATGCTGCCATCGCCCGGTTTGTAGGCATTGTTTTTTATCGTATCAGTAAACACAAAATAGCCGACCTCATCACGTCCAACAGCATATTTGTTTTCTGCATTCTTAATTAATCGGCTTACCATCTGTTTGGTGGGTGGTTTATTGGTGATCTCTACCTGGTAAAGATTACGCCGCATCATCATTCGGCATAATTGCGACAGTACCGGATCGGCACACTCAGCCCAAACTTTAATTGCCGACATAATATCGGTATCATCCAATGTGGCAAATGTTTCGATATGATGACCCTCATTAATGAATTCATCTTTACTGATGGTCCTCACCAAAAAATGATCCAGCGCAGGCGTAGCAAATAGTTTCTTGCCGCTCAGGGCCAGCTCGCGGGCGCGTTTCAATATTTTGCCGAGCAGTTGTTCGGCAGCAATAACTGTTTTATGCAGGTATACCTGCCAGTACATCAGCCGGCGTGCTATCAGGAATTTTTCGATCGAATAAATGCCCTTTTCCTCAACAGCAATATGATCGTCCACCACATTCAGCATTTTGATGATCCGGTCAAAGCTGATGACGCCCTCGGATACACCTGTGAAAAAGCTGTCGCGGTTCAGGTAGTCCATCCGGTCCATATCTAATTGTCCGGATACCAGTTCGTGCAGGAATCTTTTTGGATACTTCCCGTTAAATATTTCAATAGCTATGGATAAGCGGCCATGAAATTGGACGTTGAGTTTATTCATCAGCTGGGTGGAAATATCCTCATGCGAGATACCCTCCACAATGGTTTCTTCCAAAGCATGCGAAAAAGGCCCGTGCCCGATATCGTGCAGCAAGATGGCGATTGTTACTGCTTCCTCCTCATGCTCGGTGATCAGGTGCCCTTTTGCACGTAAAGTTTCAATGGCAAGGCCCATCAGGTGCATAGCCCCCAGGGCATGATGAAAGCGCGTATGCAAAGCGCCAGGATACACTAAATGGGTCATTCCCAGCTGCTTGATGTACCTTAGTCTTTGAAAGTATGGGTGCTCAATAAGATCGAATATCAGCTCGGTGGGGATGCTGATAAAACCGTATACCGGATCGTTTATGATTTTCTTTTTATTCAATGGGCGCAATGCTGTGCAAAAATGTTAAATTATCGTAATATTCTGTTTTATAATTGTTAATTTTTGTTAATTAAAACGGATAACCGATAACAAAACCCGTGCTTTGTGGTTAATTGATTAAATTAAAATATTATGCAGGAGACGACAATTTTATGGGCTGATGACGAGATAGATCTTCTGAAACCGCACGTGCTTTTTTTGAAGGAAAAAGGCTACAATGTAACCACGGTTACCAATGGTAACGATGCTGTAGATTCATTTAAAAATAATTACTATGACCTAGTGTTTCTGGACGAAAATATGCCGGGACTAACCGGGCTCGAGACACTTTCTGAGATCAAAAATATTAATAATGAAGTGCCTGTCGTTTTGATCACCAAAAACGAAGAGGAATACCTGATGGAGGATGCAATCGGGTCAAAAATAGATGACTACCTGATCAAACCTGTGAACCCCAAACAGGTATTGCTTACTATAAAAAAGCTGACTGAAAATAAACGCCTGGTGACTGAAAAAACCACCATGGCCTATCAGCAGGATTTCCGCACGCTGGGTATGACACTGAATGACAACCTGAGCTACCAGGAATGGGTGGATGTTTATAAAAAACTGATCTACTGGGAACTGGAATTAGAGAAGCTGGAAGACGAGGGGATGCACGAGATACTGACCCTGCAAAAAGCAGAGGCCAATGTGCAGTTCTGTAAGTTTATCGAGAAGAATTACCAGAAATGGATACAGAACCCCGATTCGGGCCCTACCAGCTCGCCGCAATTATTTAAGAAGAAGGTATTCCCTAAACTGGATCCTAAAACACCGGTATTTTTTATACTGATTGATAATTTGCGTTTCGATCAGTTTAAGATCATCAATCCTTATATATCCGAATACTTCAGGATGGAGGAAGAAGATACCTACTACAGTATACTTCCGACAGCAACACAATACGCTCGTAATGCGATCTTTTCGGGGTTGATGCCTTTGGATATGGAGAAACGCTACCCAGATATGTGGCAGAACGATGAAGATGAGGGTGGTAAAAATTTGTATGAAGAGAATTTCCTGGGTGATCAGCTAAAACGTGTGTTACGCAGAGATATTAAGTTCTCTTACCACAAAATATTGAATATCGATGAAGGCCGTGCACTTAACGATTCAGTAAATAACCTGATGACCAATGAACTGAATGTGGTAGTCTACAACTTTGTGGATATGCTGTCACACGCCCGTACCGATATGCAGATGATACGTGAATTGGCAAGTGACGATGCGGCCTATCGCTCATTGACCTTATCATGGTTTGAGCATTCGCCTTTGTTTGACTTGCTGAAATTCCTTTCACAAAAACAGGTAAAAGTGATCATTACAACCGACCATGGCACCATCAAGGTGAAAAACCCGAGCAAGATCATCGGCGACCGGAATACGAATACGAACCTGCGCTATAAACAAGGCAAAAACCTGAATTTTAACCCGAAGGAAGTGTTCCATATCCGTAACCCGCACGATATTATGCTGCCTAAGCTGCATGTGAGTTCGAGCTTTGTGTTTGCCAAGAGCGATAGCTACTTTGTGTATCCTAATAATTATAATCATTTCGTGAACTTTTATAATGAGACTTTCCAGCATGGCGGTATCTCGCTTGAGGAAATGATCATACCGGTAGTTACTTACACTTCTAAGTAATCTTGCCGAATGTTTTAACTTTGGCGGCATGAATTGGCCTGTTAATAGCTTAGACGGACTTAAAGATGCTGCTGAAAAACTGATCGCCTTTGGGGGCTCAGAAAAAATTTTTCTATTTTATGGTGATATGGGCGCGGGTAAAACCACGCTCATTAAATCGTTATGCGAATTTTTAGGAACACATGAACCGGTAACCAGTCCTACATTTTCTATTGTAAACGAATACCAGGGCAAAGGCACAAAGATTTATCACTTTGACTTTTACAGGCTAAAAAAACAGGCCGAAGCATTGGATCTGGGCTACGAAGAATACTTTTATTCAGGCAACTATTGCTTTATTGAGTGGCCGGAAAAGATACCCGACTTACTGCCGGACCACTACATACGAGTTGATATAAAGGTTTTGAGTGATCAGGAACGCTTGTTAACTTTCGCGAAAATTTAGTTCTTCATCCCCGCTTTTTTGCCTATCTTCAACAGCCAGAATTAAAGACACATGAGTTCGGAGTTATACAGTGGTTTTTCTGACGTTGCCAAGCAGGCAATGATGCAGCCCCAGGAGTCAATGCTGGAGGTAAAAACAAAAAAAAATAAGCTTCATATTGGTATACCAAAGGAAACTTCCTTTCAGGAGAATAGAGTCGCTTTGACCCCTTTATCCGTGGCGTTACTGATCAATAACGGGCATGAAGTTATACTGGAAAGTAACGCCGGCCAGGCCGCTAAATTCGCAGACAAGGACTACAGTGAACAGGGTGCCAAGATCGTTTATGATTCCAAGTCTGTTTATGAAGCAAATATCATCATCAAGATAGCTCCGCCTACTTTACAGGAGATAGCGATGATGAAACCGCAGCAGATACTTATCTCTGCCCTGCAATTGTCCACGCTTCAGGCCGATTGCCTGCAGGCGCTGATGCAAAAAAAGGTTACTGCCTTGTGCTTTGAGCATTTAAGGGATGAAGGAGGTGCATTAAGTGTTGTAAGGGCGATGAGCGAGATTGTGGGGGCTACTTCGATATTGGTCGCGGCAGAATATCTGAGCAATATATTTGATGGTAAAGGATTGATGCTTGGAGGTATCACAGGCGTACCACCTACCGAAATAGTAATATTGGGTGCAGGCACGGTCGGCGAATATGCTGCGCGCACCGCTATCTCATTGGGCGCTGAAGTGAAGGTTTTTGATCCGTCGATCTACAAACTGCGCCGGTTGCAGAATAATATTGGCACAAGGGTATTTACATCGGTTGTTCAGCCTATAGTTCTGGAAAAGGCCATTACTACCTGCGACGTTGCCATTGGTGCATTGCGGGCCGAAGATGGCCGCAGCCCCTGCATTGTATCAGAAAGTACGGTAAGCCGTATGAAGCCTAACTCGGTAATTATTGATGTAAGTATTGATCAGGGCGGTTGCTTTGAAACGTCTGAGGTGACCAACCATACGCACCCTGTTTTCCGCAAATATGATGTGATACACTATTGTGTACCTAATATTGCATCGCGTGTGGCACGTACCGCTACTTATGCGTTGACCAACATTTTTACCCCTATTTTACTAGATATCGGCGAACAGGGAGGGCTAAAAAATGTGATCTGGCGAAAGACCGGCGTCCGCAATTCGGTATACATTTATGAAGGACAATTAACCAGCAAATACATC
>DATHLW010000120.1:0-3701 GCA_035487675.1 Mucilaginibacter sp.
TAGCAGATGACATTAATAAAACAAAAGATTTAATAGATGCACAGGAAGGTAAAGTACTGTTAGTAGGGCACTCTTATGGCGGAGCAGTTATTACGGGTGCAGGCCACCACGACAAAGTTGCGGGCCTGGTTTATATAGCTGCATTTGCACCGGATGAGGGTGACAGTTTAGGAAGCATTTCTGCACGCCGGGACCCAGCGTCAGGCGGGGCGAGTATCTACCCTGACAACAAAGGTTTTTTATGGGTAAAATACGATGAATTTCATCAATCCTTTTGCCAGGATTTGGAAGAAGACGAGGCCTTAGTGATGTCGGTATCTCAAAAACCGATACATGGCACGTGTTTTGGCGATATATCTGGTGTAGCTGCCTGGAAAACCAAACCAAGCTGGTACCAGGTTTCCGACCAGGATCACATGATACCGCCTGAAACAGAACAAGAAATGGCGGATCGGATCAATGCGAAAAAAATTATTCACTTAAATGCAAGCCATGCTTCAATGGCCTCCCACCCCAAAGAAGTGCTTGAACTAATTTTGGAAGCGGCAAATACTGTGCAGCAAACATTGCATGCCCACCAGGAACTTGCTTGATGTTAAACATCAGATAATGTAATATCCAGCCAAAGCCCGGTGCGAAAACGCCGGGCTTTTACTTTGATTGTGGATAACATTGATATTTAGTATGGACGCAACGGATTGCGTCTATACGTCTCCGTCGTTTGATATGCATTTCCCATCGGTATTCACACGCCATTTATCTATTATATTTTGGATATATCATTTATATACCTACATTTAGTTGTGTCATTAGTACACAATAGAATTATGAACCTGTTTTATTAGTTGATTAAGTTGATTGAGTTATCCCGATAGCTATCGGGAGGTTGATTGGGTTTTAAACACACAATTAACAACAACTTAATCCAACTCAATCAACTTAATCAACCACTCACTAAATCAATATGAAAAGAAGCATTACACGCCCTGCAATTTATTTTATTGGTTCGTTATCGTTGCTGGCATTTGCGGCGACTATTATCGGTAGAACTAATACTGATCCGCTTAAAAAATGGACATCCGAGGATGATGGCGACGGTATTGTGCTGGTAAAAAACGCCAACGGGCCCACTTTGGGTTATTCATCCAAATCAGGTGTAAAAATATTGACGGTTGACGGACTCGCTTTTAAGGACCTGAACAGGAACGAAAAACTGGATAAATATGAAGACTGGCGCCTGCCGGTGAGTGAGCGGGCAAAGGACCTGGCTTCGCAAATGTCGTTGGAACAGATTTCCGGACTGATGTTGTATAGCGCACACCAGGCAATCCCGGCAATGGGAGGCGGTGCGTTTGCGTCCGGCACTTATAACGGTAAAAAATTCAGTGAAGGCGGGATAGATCCTGCTGAGGCGACTGACCAGCAAAAGAATTTCTTATTAAAAGACAATCTAAGGCACGTGCTGATCACTTCAGTACAAAGCCCGGAGGTAGCCGCACGATGGAACAATAATGTACAGGCACTGGTAGAAGGCGCTGGTTTAGGCATCCCGGCCAATAATAGCTCAGACCCCCGCCATGGTACGTCATCAGGAGTGGAATACACAGCAGGAGCAGGCGGTAAAATATCACAATGGCCCGATCAATTGGGGTTGGCTGCTACGTTCGACCCGGAAGTGATAAAGGAGTTCGGGCATATCGCCTCACAGGAATACAGGGCATTGGGTATTGCCACGGCATTATCACCGCAGATCGACCTTGGATCTGAACCGCGCTGGGTACGTATTAACGGCACTTTTGGGGAAGATCCGCAGTTGGACGCTGATATGGCACGTGCTTATGTAGATGGCTTCCAAACCTCGACAGGGGAAAGCGAGATCAAAGATGGCTGGGGTTATCACAGTGTAAACGCCATGATGAAGCATTGGCCGGGCGGCGGTCCGGAGGAGGGTGGAAGGGATGCGCATTTTGCTTATGGCAAGTTTGCGGTATATCCGGGCAATAATTTTGATGAGCATTTGGTCTCCTTTGTTGATGGCGCACTTCACCTGGACGGCAAAACCAAAATGGCCGCGGCTGTGATGCCTTATTACACCATATCCTACGGCAGGGATGTGAAGAACAAGGAAAATGATGGTAACGGTTATAGCCAATACCTTATCACTGATCTGTTAAGAACAAAATATCATTATGACGGCGTTGTTTGTACAGATTGGGGTGTGACTGCGGATGAAGGCAAAACGCCCGATATTTTCGCAGGAAAATCATGGGGAATGGAAACCAAAACTGTTGCCGAAAGACACTATAAGGTTTTGATGGCTGGCGTAGACCAGTTTGGCGGTAATAATGATTCGGCCCCTGTAATTGAGGCCTATAAGATGGGCGTAAAAGAGCATGGTGAACCTTATATGCATGCCCGTTTTGAGAAAAGCGCCCAAAGATTACTGACCAACATTTTCAGGACCGGGCTGTTTGAAAACCCTTACCTGGATGTAAATAACTCCAAAGCAACAGTAGGCAAGGCAGAGTTTATGACTGCGGGATATAATGCACAGCTGAAATCCATTATCCTACTGAAAAACAGCAACAATGTATTGCCGCTGAAAAAACAGGTGACTGTTTACCTGCCTAAAAAATATACGCCATCAATGCAGGGATTTTTCGGCCCTCCGTCAAAAGAACGCTGGGATGATGCTGTGAATCCTGAATTGTTCGGCAAATATTTTAAATATACCGATGACCCATCCAAAGCGGATTGCGCTGTTGTATTTGTAAGCAATCCTTATGGGGGTGCGGGTTATGATAAGTCAGATGCAGCTAAGGGTGGTAACGGATATGTGCCGATCACCCTGCAATACGGAGAATATACGGCAACCCATGCACGGGCGCACAGCATCGCAGCAGGCGACCCTGTTGAACCGGGTGTAGATAACCGCTCCTACAAAGGTAAAACCATTACCGCAGGAAATTATAATGATCTGAAGACCATTCGGGAAACCAAAGCGGCGATGAAAGGCAAACCGGTTATTGTGGTGATCACTTTATCCAAGCCTGCTATTCCTGCAGAATTTGAAAAGGACGCGAATGCGATCATAGCAAGTTTTGGTGTGCAGAACCAGGCGATACTGGATATTTTAACAGGTGTTGCGGAGCCATCGGGTTTATTGCCTTTCCAGATGCCAGCTAATATGAAAACGGTTGAAATGCAGGATGAGGATATCCCGCATGATATGATCTGCTATAAAGATGCTGACGGACATACCTATGATTTCGGGTTCGGCATGAACTGGAAAGGAGTGATCCATGATGCACGTACAGCTAAATATGTGGCTATCGTAAAAAAACCGCAGATCAGTGTAAAAGGAGGCATGGTAAGCATTACTTGTGCAACGCCGGGCGCTAAGATATACTATACTACAGATGACTCGACGCCTGCTTTTATTGAGGGGAATGTGTATTCAAAACCCTTTAAGGCTGCAAATGGAAAAGTGGTAAAAGTGATTGCCAAGATTTATGGTAAAGACAATAGTAGTTTGGCGGAGGAAATAGTGAAGTAATTAAATATAAATATCGAACACTGAACGTCGAATATCGAAGTAAAAACTTCATTATTCTAAATTCGGTGTTCAGTGTTCGATATTATTTATTTCTTAGATGATTTGGCCAATGGATTATAATCCAGGGCTAAGTTTATCCAGTGAT
>DATHLW010000121.1:0-4732 GCA_035487675.1 Mucilaginibacter sp.
ACGGGCAAAAGCATATACCAAAGCTTACCTGGATGCTATGCCCGAAGACGGCTACGCTTTTAAGCCAACGCCCGAGATGCGGACTTTTGCCGCCCAGATGCTTCATTTATCCGATGGAAATTACGGATTAGTCGGTGCGGCAACGGGCAAACCCAATCCCCTCGGTAAAGTATCCGTTGAAAAAACTGTTGCTCAAACCAAGGAAGCTACCACCAAAGCAACAATGGACAGCTATGATTTTGTTATCGCTACCATACAAGGCATGACACCTGAACAACTGCAGGAAAAGACGAAAATGGGAGGAAAAGAATTGACAAGAGCCACCGGAATCACCAAAGCATTCGAGCATCAAACACACCACAGAGGGCAAACCGTAGCCTATCTGCGTTTGAAAGGCGCAACGCCACCGGGAGAAATGTTATTTTAGGACGAGGCAATCCTTACAAAATACAGAGCAGCTACCATTTAGATAGCTGCTTTTTTATTTCTATAAATAATGATATTGTACTGTCTGCTGCAAATATATTCCGGCTAACCTGCTCTTGTTCATTATTTAAAGCGTACCTTTCGTGAAATCGACAATACCAGTCTACAAAGGCCTGCTTCATTCTTTCCGCGGTAATCCTTTTTCTACCTTCTAACCCGGCTAATTGCAGTTTTAATCCGTTACCAATTAAACACGCAGCTGTATAAACTTTTAAATAATACGACCATGAGCAAAGACAGACAAATGATGAAAGATAAAAAAAAGCCGGCTAGCCCGGTTGGCAAAAAGGCCCCCTCCGATTACCAGGCTAGTAAGTCCTCGGTATCTAAAATAGATATCACTCCCATAAAGAAAAAATAATAAGTATGATAAATAGAACCATTGAATCCCAGGCAAGGGAGTATGTATATGATCTGAAAAATTGCGCGAGCGAATTTGGTTTTAATAACCAGGAAGGCTGGCAATTTAGTTTGGTTACTGATCTGGAAAAGACCAGGATTGAGAAGGAATATTATCCTACCGTATCAGCCCATCCGGAACAAGAAGGATTGTTTGAATTTTTAAGATTAGTTAAGGACAAACTACTACTTCCGATAAGTAAGCAGGAATATGGATTTGATGCTGACTCAAGCACTCATAAAAATCTAAGGCACCTGATAGCTTTTAACCCTAAAATGCACCGTTAAACCCAATGCACCCGAAAATATAAAAGGCAGGTATTTTATCAATACCCGCCTTTTTGTTAATCTGTAATTTTCATTATTCAACGTCAGCCGTATCGTTCAATAAGCCATCTTTAAATGTATGTTTCGGCTCGTCAGTAAATGGTGATGTTTTGGTAAATATTCCCAGGAAAAACACTAATCCGCCTATCAATAACTGTGGCCAGAATACGCGATCTGCAAAAGCATATATCCATGGTGATGCCATCAGGAAAGATCCACCTACTACATCAATAAAGCAATGCATAGGCACGGGGAACACATTCATGAAACCAAATTTGTGCTTGCTGAAAATAGCCATGATCAATTGCAACCATCCGAAAATGACAGGCAAAAAGAATGAAGCACCGCCAACGTGCGAAAACCCGAAAAGCCATGGAGAAGACATCAGGGTTATTGCAATCACCCAATTTAAAAGTCCGTAAGTTGATGTTGATACAAAAGGTTTCATTTTTTAAATATATTATCAGCGCAAAATTAATGTTTATTCTAAAGTTTACAACTCAAACTTTAACGCTTTTAAAAATAAAAAGGCTATATCTGCCGATATAACCTCCATTTCATACCAATCCTTATAATTTTTTAATACGCTGCCACTTTTTTCTTAACGATAAATGAAGCAATAAAAGCGAAAAGGCCGAGTATCAATCCGAACACAATACCGAAAACAGGGCCCATTATCAACATGGCTAACCTGGGATGAGCAGGCAAAAAGGGATGATCGGCCGACATCTTGGCAACACCGGGATGATTGGCAATATACGTGCTATAAAAAATAATGTGAGCACCAGTAATCCAGATACAATTAACCAGGCTTACACAAAAGCCGTGCAGAAAATGCTTTCTGCCAACAACCCTGGCAATAATATATGCACAAAAGATAAAGATGGCCAGCCAAAATACAGGCTCTACTTTTTCAGGGATCAGGAATACTGTGGCGACGGCCATAATGAGCCCGAATACAGACAGTTGAAAAATAATTTTCCAGTTCATTTGGTCAGGGATTTTAGTGAGAGTGATTTGAATTATCTAATCAATAGTTCATAAATGGTTTATTAAATATAATAAAAACCAATTACAAACAACTAATAATCAGCAAATAACAAAGCGCTTATTACTTAGGGGGGTTCGCTTGTGCTTTTTGAACAGCTTCTTTAGTTTTAATAACCACTACTCCATTTAACGCCTTTTTACCATAAATACCCGCATACACTTCTTTTGCAGGTTGCTGTTTGAGTACCCGGATAGACGCGATATCATTAGGGTTTAAGCTATTCAAATCTGGCACTGCTTTCCCATCTACAACATAAAGCGGATCCATATTAGTGTCCAAACCGATCAATATTGTTCCGGTATTTCTAATAGTATCTTTGGGAACAACATAGGTTACCTTGTCCGGGATCACTAATTTGGTTTTTGCGACAGCCGCTTCTGATGCTGTATCAGGCGCAGGATCTTTTGAGATAGCAAAGCTGATCGGGATCGTATACCTTACTCTCACCTTGTGTCCATTCTGATATCCAGGCTCCCATTTAGGAGATAATTTCAAAGCGCGGATAGCTTCTTTTGCTGCCCCACAGCCGATATCTTTCACAATTTTTATATCCGAAAGCGACCCGTCAGTTTCAACTGTCATGGTAATTAATACCTTACCCTGCACATTTTTGTTAAGCATAGCATCAGGGTATTGGATGTTTTTGCTCAGGAAATGATAAAATTCAGCCATGCCTCCTTTAAATTGCGGTTCTTCTTCAACGGTAATAAAAACCGCCTCTTCATCTTTATGTTTAACCGTTGGCAGCGCTTCTTCAAGATCATTTAATGCGTATGCTGAATCCTTTACAATAGCAGGCTTTTCATAATTTATAGTATGAATTATCTTTGCGTTCTTTTTAATCGTAAGCGGGTTAAATGAAACTAATGTCTTTTGCAATAAATGCTCAGCTTTATTTTTTATAAATTTTATCGTGCTGCTTTTGCTAATGGTAACAGAGGCCAAAATCATCATTAACACAAATAAGGGGGCTGAAAGGCCATATTTTACAAGTGCAACATATTGGGACCTGTTTTTTTGAAGCATAATGATACGCTGCTTCAGCAGGCTATGATTAAAAAAAGGATTTACTAACCGGTGAGGAGGTGTTTTAAAAGTCTGGCTGAGTAACAGCATAGCATATTCGGCTTTGTCTATTCCATTTTCCAAAGCCTGCCTGTCGGCAATGTATTCGTGTATGTGTTTAACCTCTAAGCGGTAAAAATATACAATGGGGTTAAACCAATTTATAATCGAAACAGCTTCTATTAATAACACATCTACCGAGTGCCATTGATTGGCGTGGGCCTGCTCATGGGCAGTTATGATCTCAAGATTATCGAGGTTTGCACCAAGCCTGATACTTTTGAAAAACGAAAATGCGCCAGTTGATTCAGGTTTTTCAATAACTTTTCTGAGTGATATTAACTGCCATATAAACCGGGTGATCAGGATAGCGGCCCCGATTGTATAAATGACCATCAGGATCTGGCCAAAAGTAATATGATGTTGTTCAATATTTTTAAAGCGGTAAACCAGTATCGGGGCGCCATAAGCCGATAAAGTGTCTTGTACTTTTTGAGTGATAAATAAATTTCTTATCCAATCTGAATGTATTACCGGAATAAGAAAGGACAGAATAGCTGATGAGACAAGGAATATCCTGTTAAGATGGAAAAAGGTTTCCTTTCGTAGCAACAAGGCATAAAAACCGTAAAACAATACCAGGTAAAGGTTTACCAGTAATAAATATTGCCACCAGCTCATAGTTTTATTTTTCTTTGAGTTTCTCGATCAGTTTCATGATCTCGTCAGCTTCTTTTAGGTCGATCTTTTCTTTCTTTACAAAAAAGGAAAACATGTGCTTAACCGAATTATCAAAATATCCGCTTAAAAGTTTCTCGGTTGCAAATCCCTGGTACTGCTCTTTGCTGATGATTGGAAAATATTCGTGGCTTTTGCCAAAGGCTGTATGGTCAACAAAACCTTTAGCCTCCAGTATACGGATAAATGTGGATACAGTATTGTATGCCGGCTTTGGTTCCGGCAAGGTATCGATCACATCCTTTACAAAGCCTTTTTTAAGCTGCCAAAGTACCTGCATTATCTGCTCTTCCGCACGTGTTAATTCTTTTATTTCCATGATTTTTATAAAAATTTCGTTTGGGCTGGTAAGGCTTAGAGTAATTGGTCAAATTAAAGATAGGAAACTTAAATTATAAAATGCAACTAAGCGCTTAGTTTTTTATTGAATAAAAAAACCTCCGGAGTTTTCGGAGGTTTTTAAACGGTTATATTAAATTTATTTAGTTAGTCCCCTGTGCTTTTGGTAATTCAGCTCTTGGTATCATTTCTGCCCGTTGAGCTGTATTATATACAAACGATGCAACTATTGTTGCTGCCTGTTTCAGGTCATCTTCACTGAGGCGGTCATAGGTGTCCTGGTTGCTATGATGGGTACGGGTACCATAGTCCATACTGTCCTGTATA
>DATHLW010000122.1:0-3627 GCA_035487675.1 Mucilaginibacter sp.
AAAATGACTTTTTTCATTTGTAATTGATTAAGGTTTAAGTATGTTTTAAGACAAAGCTAATTCAACGGCAGGATTTTTACAAATGTGATTAGAGGCTCCACAGGTTGTCTTTCCCCTGCCCTTGTGGTAACCACAATCGTATCAACAACCTTATTTCTTCCCCTCATCCACATCCTTAATAAACCTGATCACCCCATCCATAAACACTTTCTGGTCATCCCACATAGCCAAATGGCTGCCGTTAGGGCAATACAAATAACTCCCTTTCGGAAATTGCTTGCTCATCCATTCCATGTATTTGGGGTCCATGGTATCATATTTGGCGCCAACGGCCAGTGTTGGCACAGTGATATTTTTTATTTTATCGCTGATGTCCCAATGCAATAACCTGCCCCCTACTTTAAACTCGCTTGGCCCCTGCATCATTACATAGATCTCTTCGTTCACATGTTTTATGGCGCGCATAGCCGGGTCGGGCCATTCGGGTAGGCGGCATAAATGTTTATTATAATACTCCTTCCATACTAAGGCCTGGTAGGTAGTATCGTTATACATGCCTTTAGCCTCATAATTCTGCAGCGAATCCACTAATGATTTGCGCATCTGGCTCCTTAGTACTGCGTTATACTTTTCATAAGCCGGTATACTGGCCATCATATTGCAAACAATCAGTCCTTTAAGGTTCTTCTGATATTTTAAAGCATATTCCATTCCCAATATTCCGCCCCAGGAATTTCCGAGCAAATAGAAGTTACTGCTATCCAGGTTCAATGCCTTGCGCACTTGCTCTACCTCTTCCACAAAACGCGGGGTTGTCCATAAACTGCTGTCTTTAGGCTGATCACTGTAGAATGACCCCAGCTGGTCGTACTCGATCATTTCAAAGCCTTCTTTCGGGAAAAAGCTTTCGAAACATTCCATGTACTCATGTGTCATAGCCGGGCCGCCATGCAGTAGTAAAACCTTAATGCGTGGGTTGTTGCCAAAACGCTTGGTCCACACCCTGAACTTGCCCACAGGCGTTTGTATGCTGACCATTTTAATGCCTGCAACTTGCACACCGGAATCTACAGGCGCAAAGTATTCGGCTACTGTTGGGCTGCTGCTTTGCTGTTTACAGGATGCAAAAAATGCGATAAAGATAACGGAGAGGTAAAGGAGCTTTTTCATAATAAAGTGAATAAGGAGTCGATATAAAACTAATAAAAGTATTGATTACATCAAATCCTTATCCTCTTTTTCGCGCCGCACTTTATAGGCCAGGTAATAGAATAACACTATGGGTATCGCATTAAGAATTATTGCTGCTTTATTTAATGCAGGATGATCGATCACCTGGTAAACGAGGGCCAGCAGGAAGATTGTTCCTCCCGCCAGATATAAATAGAAAAACTTATAGCTCATATAAGGTGATCGTTAATATATCAATATATTTCTATTTTACCCGCTTAAGTATCGTAGCACCCAAAGGCGGCAGATCGATCAGTATAGAATCATCCTTGCCGTGCCAGTGCTCCTTTTGAGACTTTATAGCCTTTCTGTTCAACATACCGCTTCCCCAGTATTTCTTATCGTCTGAGCTAAATATTTCCTTCCACTCGCCACTATGCGGTACGCCAACGCGGGACCCATGATGCGGCATCGGCGTCATATTCAGTATGATCACCAGGTCATCTTTTGGGTCGAGCCCTTTGCGGCCATAGATCAGAATCGAATCGTTAGCATTCCCGCCATCTATCCATTCAAACCCGGCACTTTCAAAACTTTTTTCATAAAGGGCGGGTTCGGTTCTGTAAAGATGATTTAATGCCCTTACTGTTTCCTGTATGCCTTTGTGATTTGGATATTCTAATACATACCAATCCAGCGAATGGCTAAAGCTCCACTCAGATCCCTGGCCAAACTCAGCACCCATAAATAGCAGTTTGCTACCCGGGTGAGTGAACATATAGCTGTATACCATGCGTAGATTAGCAAACTTCTGCCACTCGTCACCGGGCATTTTATTCAGCATTGAGCCTTTTCCATAAACCACTTCGTCGTGCGAGAAAGGCAGCATAAAGTTTTCGGTAAAGGCATAGATCAAACTAAAAGTGATCTGATTATGGTGATACTTCCGGAATAACGGGTCGGTTGAGAAATACTTGATCGTATCGTGCATCCAGCCCATCATCCATTTCATACCAAAACCCAAACCACCTGCAAATACCGGGCGGCTTACGCCTGTAAATGAAGTCGATTCTTCCGCTATAGTCTGTGTATCCGGGAAATGGCTGTAGCAAGCCTCATTAAATTCTTTCAGAAACGATATGGCATCTAGATTTTCATTCCCGCCGTATTGATTAGTTTCCCACTCGCCCTCATTACGTGAGTAATCCAGGTAAAGCATGGAGGCCACCGCATCTACACGTAAGCCGTCAATATGATAACGTTCGAGCCAGAATAACGCGTTACTGATCAGGAAAGCACGCACCTCATTACGCCCATAATTGAATATGTACGATTTCCAATCCGGGTGAAAACCCTTGCGCGGGTCCGCATGTTCGTATAAATGTGTTCCATCAAACCTGTACAAAGCATGTATATCTCCCGGAAAATGCGATGGCACCCAGTCCATTATCACGCCTACGCCTTCATTATGAAAAGCTTCAATCAGTTTCATCAATTGCTTGGGCGTACCATAACGGCTTGATGCTGCATAATAACCGCTCACCTGGTACCCCCAGCTTGGATAGTAAGGGTGTTCGGCCAATGGCATAAACTCGATATGCGTAAAGCCCATATCCCTCACGTAAGGCACCAGCATGTCAATCAATTGTTCATAGTTATAAAATACATCCGGGCTTTCGAGGCTACGCGCCCACGAGCCCAAATGCACCTCGTAAACCGAATAAGGTTTATCTAAAGCATTATGCTTGTAGCGTTCCTTCATCCATTTGGTATCCTTCCACTCGTAATAAGTGTCGGCTACGATAGATGCCGTACGTGGCGGTTCTTCCCAGCGCAGGGCAAACGGATCTGATTTTTCAAGTTCTTCACCCGTTGATGATTTTATAAAGTATTTGTAGGTTTCGCTGTCTCCTATATTCGGAATAAATCCTTCCCAAATCCCCGAGCCATCCCAGCGAACAAATAAGGGATGCGAACCACGGTCCCAATAATTGAAATTTCCGACAACGGAAATATATTGTGCATTAGGCGCCCAAACGGAGAAATAGGTACCGATAACGCCTTTAACTTCGATCACATGCGAACCGAATTTCTCGTACAATTTGTAATGTTTACCAGATCTGAACAGAGAGATATCAAACTCAGTAAAACGACTGTAAGACTGTACAGCATTAGGTAACGTTGATGCAGGCATAGATTTTTTTGTTTGTGATGGTTTCTTTTCGGTTTTCGCCGCCGGGGCAGCTTTTGTTTTTGTAGCAGGCTTGTCAGCTGCTTTCTTCACTGTTGTTGTTTCAGCGGCAACCGGTTTCTTTGCAGCGGTTGTGGCTTTTTTAGCAACTGCCTTTTTAGCAGGAGCTTCTTTGCCGGTATCATTTGTCTTTTTAGCCATATGTTTGTGCCTGCAGGCGTTTAACTGTTAAATTTTTCTATTTCAAATAGTACTTGCTGGATGCC
>DATHLW010000123.1:0-5584 GCA_035487675.1 Mucilaginibacter sp.
ACGTTATCCGGCGTTGGGCCGATAAGCAATAACACCGCAAATACAAAAACACCTTTCATGCTATTCAGGTTAATTGATCAATTCGGGGCGGTACTCAAAATGCATGGTATCAAAATGGTACCATTTGCCACCCCATATAAAACCGTATTTCTCAAATATGTCCACAATGATTTGCGGTATCCTGTTTTTGTATTGAATAGCAGCATCTTCATTAATGCATTTGCAGCTCCATTGCCAGTAATCCGAATAAGCGGTGTTAATATCAATAGTCATCCCGAAACTGTGCATACTGTGCCTCTTTGTCCCGTTAATATTGCGCCAGGTAAAAGTGCCGCCGATATTGGTGAGATATTTTTTTAATTCGGGATGCTCATCCAGTTCCCTTGATATTTGAGCCAGTTTTTTATCAATGCCGTTTATAGTTGTCACCTTGATCTTTTGTCCAATCAGTTTAGGGCACCAGGTTATTTCCACCAAATGCTGTTTAACTTCTTTTTCCGTCGACCCATATATCTTCATAAAAAAAGCCTCATTCCTCACCCTACCCGGATCAAAGTTTTTAGCAGGTGGTGATTGCATCTCGTCTGTAGTATATTTCTGCTCAAACATATCTTTGAGATCAGGTTTCTCAAGCAGGTCTTTAACAGATTTGTTCTTGATGCCATCATCCCATAGCAGTTTTGTGCCGTCTTTAAGGATTAAATGATTGTCAGCAAATCCTGAAATAAAATTTGGGTAGCATTTGATGAGCTTTTTTGCGGCGGACGGTGTAATATCTTGAGCGAATGTAGACGCAGTGAACAGCAAAATAATAAGGCTTAGAAATATTCTTCTCATAGGGATTTGCGGAAGAATAAATTTAAAGAAAAAGGAGTAGAAACTCCATTTATTTCAAAACCTTGTCAAAGCCTATTTTTTCTTTTAATATATCACACATCTCAGAGTAATTCTCATCACCAACTTCACTTTTGCTTATTGTAAACATTACTGTCCCCGAGTCTTTAGCTATTAGGAATATATAATCTTTGAAAACAATATATGGTTTAAACAATGACCAGTTCAACTTGTATAGTTTCTCTTTGTCTTGATATTCAATTTTATCTTCATAGAAAACAAATACTCGCTCAATAGAATCTTTTGCATAGCGTTTTGCAACCGCCTCAGTTCTTTTAAAAAATTTCTTTCTGCTTTGATATAATCCACTCCATTTTATTAAAATATAAATGAGTAAGACACAGCCAATAATTGTAGCCAATGGGAAGGGATCTTTTAGTTCGGTTTTTATACCGATTGCAAGAATGATAATCGGTATAATACTATAAATAATATACCTGTCTATGACTTTTTTGAGTGAGTATGACCAGATAGTTTTTTGACTTTTTAGAAATTCGTTATAGTTGAATGGAATAGTAATGATTTTTTCTTGCATACGAATCGGATAAGAGCCGAAAAATACAAACTTTTTCCTAATCTCTGATCTCCAATCTCTAATCACTAACCCTACATATTCCTCCTATACTGCCCCCCAACCTCATACAAAGCATGTGAAATCTGCCCAAGTGAGCAATATTTGCACGCTTCCATCAGGCTCTCGAAAATATTTTGTCCGGCTATGGCTTTGGTTTGCAGTTCTTTTAAAAGGGCAGGGGCTTTATCAGCATTTCGTTTTTGGAAAGCTTCCAATGCCGTGATCTGGAATTGTTTTTCTTCTTCCGTCGCCCTGATCACTTCGGATGGGGTAATGGTAGGTGAGCCTTTTTTATTGAGGAAGGTATTCACTCCAACAATTGGGTATTCGCCGTTATGTTTCAGTGTTTCGTAATACAATGATTCTTCCTGGATCTTGCCGCGCTGGTACATGGTTTCCATGGCGCCTAATACGCCGCCGCGGTCGTTGATCCGTTTAAATTCAGCTAAAACAGCATCTTCCACAAGGTCGGTCAGTTCTTCAATAATAAAAGCACCTTGTAATGGGTTTTCATTTTTGGCTAATCCCAGCTCCCGGTTAATGATGAGTTGTATAGCCATTGCCCTGCGAACGGATTCTTCGGTAGGTGTGGTAATGGCCTCATCATAAGCATTGGTATGCAGCGAATTGCAGTTATCATAAATAGCATACAAAGCCTGCAACGTGGTCCGGATATCATTAAAGTCGATTTCCTGTGCATGCAATGAGCGCCCGCTGGTTTGGATATGGTATTTCAGTTTCTGAGAACGGTCATTACCCTTGTACTTGTTCTTGATGGCCTTTGCCCAAAGCCTGCGCGCGACGCGACCGATCACCGAATATTCAGGATCAATACCATTGGAGAAAAAGAAAGACAGGTTAGGTGCAAAATCATCAATATGCATCCCCCGGCTCAGGTAATACTCTACGTAAGTAAACCCATTGGATAGGGTAAAAGCAAGTTGTGTAATAGGATTAGCGCCCGCCTCGGCAATATGATAACCCGAAATAGATACCGAGTAAAAATTGCGGACTTTTTGGTTAATAAAATACTGCTGAATATCGCCCATCATGCGCAGCGCAAACTCGGTAGAGAAGATGCAGGTATTTTGGGCCTGGTCCTCTTTTAATATATCCGCCTGCACCGTACCACGAACGGTAGATATAGCCCTTGCCTTGATCTTAGCATATACATCAGGAGGTAAAACCTGGTCGCCCGTAAGACCGAGAAGCACCAAACCCAATCCATTATTGCCTTTCGGCAGTTTACCCGAATAATGCGGCCTGGGGAGGTTTTTATCATCATACACTTCTTTGAACCTCGCTTCCACCAAATGCTCCAGTTTATGCTCGTGGATGTATTTTTCGCATTGCTGATCGATCACCGCGTTCATAAAATAACCCAGCAACATAGGGGCGGGGCCATTGATGGTCATAGAAACCGAAGTAGATGGGTTGCACAGGTCAAATCCCGAATACAATTTTTTAGCATCATCTAAAGTAGCAATGCTCACGCCGGAGTTACCGATCTTACCATAAATATCAGGACGAACGTGAGGGTCTTCGCCGTAAAGGGTAACTGAGTCAAATGCTGTAGATAACCTGTGTGCGGGCTGCCCCAGCGATACATAATGGAAACGTTTGTTGGTCCGCTCCGGACCGCCCTCACCGGCAAACATACGGGTTGGATCTTCTCCTTCGCGTTTGATGGGGAATACCCCGGCAGTGTAAGGGAACTCTCCCGGCACATTCTCGGTCAGCAGCCAGCGCAAAATATCGCCCCAGGCTTCATATCGTGGTAAAGATATTTTTGGCACTTTCAACTGAGAAAGCGAAGTATAATAAAGCGGCTGACGTATCTCCTTGTCCCGGACTTTGTATATCAGATCATCAGCCTTATATTTTTTCACCGTTTCCGGCCATTCATTCAGTAGACGCTTGCATTCAGGATGCAAATGGCTTTCGAGGTGTTTATAAATATCTTCAAGGTTCCCCTCTCGAGAGGGGTCAGGGGTGCGTTCTTCAAGCACATCAATAGTTCCCCTTACCTGGTACATCTGCTGCGCAATCTTACACTGTTCATTCACCCACTCATGATATTCCTGGCTGCTTTCGGCAATCTCTGCTAAATAGCGCGTACGGTCTGGCGGAATGATAAATATCTTTTCCGATTCGCCCCAGTGCAAAGTGGCCACATCATATTTCTTTCCAATAAAATCAACGCCGGTTTTTGCTTTGATGGCACGCATCAGGGCCTCGAACAAATTGTTCATGCCCGGATCATTAAACTGCGAGGCCATGGTGCCAAATACCGGCAGATCCTCATCTTTTGCCTCAAACAAGTGGTGATTACGCTTATATTGCTTACGCACATCGCGTATGGCATCCAGCGCTCCTCGTTTATCGAACTTGTTTAGTGCAACGATGTCGGCAAAATCGAGCATGTCGATCTTTTCCAGTTGGGTAGCTGCACCAAATTCGGGAGTCATTACATATAAGGCCAGGTCGCAATAATCAGTAATCATGGTATCCGACTGCCCGATGCCCGACGTCTCCACAATAATCAGGTCAAAGCCTGCCGATTTGCAGATATCAATGGATTCCTGAACATATTTAGACAAAGCCAAATTAGCCTGCCGCGTGGCCAGCGAACGCATATAAACCCTTGGACTATTAATCGAATTCATCCGGATACGGTCGCCCAATAAAGCACCGCCAGTTTTTCTTTTGGACGGGTCTACAGAAATTATGGCCAGTGTTTTATCGGTTTCCATTAAGAATCGACGAACAAACTCATCTACTAGTGATGATTTACCTGCACCACCCGTACCGGTAATGCCCAGAACAGGAATCCCCGTTAACACCTTGTTCCCCGCGCCACCCGCTATTGCAAATTGTTCAGGATCGTTCTCGGCTAATGTGATTAGCGAAGCAATTGCTTTGGGATCTTGTTCAGGTAGGTGCTTCAGCTCGCCGTTTAATTTTAGCACGGTCCGGAAATCACATTGCTGCAGCATATCATTGATCATGCCCTGCAGGCCCATAGTGCGGCCATCGTCCGGCGAATAGATTCTTGCTATACCATATGCCTGTAATTCTTTTATCTCTTCGGGAAGTATCACACCACCGCCGCCACCAAATATTTTAATATGTCCTGCGCCGCGTTCCTTCAGCAGGTCATACATGTATTTAAAATACTCCATATGCCCGCCCTGGTACGAGGTAAGGGCAATACCCTGTACATCTTCCTGTATTGCGCAGTTCACCACCTCATCCACCGAACGGTTATGACCCAGGTGGATCACCTCTGCACCCGACGACTGCAAAATGCGGCGCATAATATTAATGGTGGCATCATGCCCGTCGAACAATGAAGCCGCGGTTACAAAGCGTATTTTATTTTTGGAATGATAGGGTGCAATGATTTCCATTTGCAGTGTTTATAACGCAAATCTAAGCAAAATACTGTAAAGCTATGCGTGCATAATATTGATGTGCGGATGGGCAGATGTGCAAATATGAAGATGTGCAGGCTGCAACTATACAGATGTGCAAACGGATGAGCCATCAACGAAATCCAGGAATCAAATAAATCAACGGTTCAGACAAAATAGCCCTAAAGCGCCTCACCCGGGGGTAATTTTGATATTTCAGTTGTTTTAGGAAGTTTATATACCCTGTCCCCATCGGCCTTTGTAACAACGATCCAGAAGTTCTTTATTTGTTGCCGGTCATTAACCGGTTTAATATCAATTACCGCTTGTGCCGTAGTATAAGCCAGGTTATAAATAAAAGTGGTAGTTAAATCCGATAAACAATCATATTCATCGGCGGGCAGATCATGCCATGTGCCGAGGTGATTAATAGTCCTGTAGAACAATGCTTCACGCATTTCATGATACAACAAATCATAATCACCCTCATCAGGATTGCGTAATTCTACTCTGGTTGTGAAATTTTCCATCTCCGTAAAATCAGTAGTTCAAACAAAAAGTAAAGTAGTGTTAATTATTGACAAATCAACTATTTACCACGATATTATTATTACGGTTGGGATTGAGCAGGCACAAAAAAACGGACCCTGTTTCAATAACAGGTCCCGTTTTTGGATATGACAATCCATGCGTTTTGCAGTCT
>DATHLW010000124.1:0-2021 GCA_035487675.1 Mucilaginibacter sp.
GGTCTTCGCTTGCAATTAACGAAGACGGTGTTTTCAGGTTGTTCCCTTTTATTGATGATTCGGTCAGTATAAATGCCGTAACCAGTTATAAGCAAGCCTATGAGGCGGCTAAACAATTTGGAAAATTTACTTTTTTGCTGAAAGATTTTGATACATCACAGTTAAGGGATACCATACAGAGCTTTCACGATCTTACGCTGCGTTGTAATGAATTTGAAAAGGTATCCAAATATGCTGACCCGAAAAAACTGGAACAAGCTAAGTGGGCTGTTTCAGAAATCGAAAAGCATAAAGACATTCTGACAACTTATAAGCAATTAAAAAGCAGCGGCAAATTACCTGTCAGGGTTATCCATCATGATGCAAAGATCAATAACGTATTATTTGATAATAATTGGAATGGTATATGCCTGATCGACCTGGATACTGTGATGGCAGGCTATTTTATAAGCGATGTGGGCGATATGCTGCGGACCTATTTGTCCCCTGCAAATGAAGATGAGACCGATCTGTCAAAGATCATAGTCGATGAGCAATGTTTTGAAGCCATTCACAATGGGTACCTTTCAGAAATGAGTACAGAGCTTACTGCTTTTGAAAAAGAGCATTTTATTTATGCCGGTAAATTCATGATCTACATGCAGGCCATCAGGTTTCTTACCGACTACCTGAACGGAGATAAATATTATCATATAACTTATGCCGGGCAGAACCTTAACCGGGCCAATAACCAATTAACTTTACTGAACCAATTAATAAAACTGGAAGAAAAAATTCAGTTAGCCAATCACTCACCAATAAAAGACTAATGATGCGCAGATTTCATCTACTATTACTGACCACTTGCTTTTTTATGCTGATCGCAGGTGTTTCCAATGCACAAACTGTTCCTTATAAAACGGGGGACAAAAGCTGGGACCCGGATAAGTTGGGTAACCAGCGTGCGGTAGTTACTGTTGTGGATGAGGGTAAAGTGGCTGAGGCATTGGTGCCATGGCGCTGCCGGACCGTTACCCCGGAACAGCTAATCATTGTTGTTGATGCTAAAACGGGTCAGCAGATCACTAACGTTAGGACAAAAAATGTTAGTTCAGAAGGAGGGACTGTGGACTTTGAGCCTGTTTCTGGGAAAGGGACTTATTATATTTACTTCCTGCCATATCAACTTAAAAAACCAGAGAATTATCCTAATGCTATATATAAGAAAGCAACTAACATCGCATCAGATGATTGGGCGAAACTTGCGGAAGCTTCAACTACTAAGGCAGGTGTTAAAGTGGATTATTTTGAATCATACAATACGCTGAACAATCTGTACCCGATGGAAGTGATCGCTACCAAAGCGGAAACTGAAAAGATGATCAATGGCGCAGGGCAGCAGCCGTATCTTATTTTCCCGGAAAGCAGGATGTATCCTATTAGTATGGATATGAACCTGCCGCAAAGGTGGGTGGTCAAAGGAAGCGGTTTAAGTTTTTCGGATACTGCATCGCGAGGTGAGAATTTTGCCTATCAGATTGGTATTTATGTCTTTGCAAATAAGTTGGAAAACATAAAGCTTTCTTTCAGCGATTTGAAGGACGGGCAGGGTAATTCAATACCGGCATCATTAATGAGCTGTCTTAATACCGATGGCACAAGTGCAGAAGGTAAACCTTTAAAGAAAACAGTAGACGTGGAATCTGGCCATATACAGGCGATGTGGTGCCTGGTAAGTATTCCTGCAACTGTAAAGCCCGGCAAGTATACCGGAACAGTAACGGCATCAACAACGGGAACATCGCCAAGGATTGTAAAAGTGGAACTGACCATCAACGACAAATTATTGAACGACGGCGGCGTGAACGAGCCCTGGAAACAAACCCGTCTTGCCTGGCTCAACTCAACCATGGCGCAAAAAAATACTGTGATAGCACCATACACACCATTAAAAGTATTGGGTAACACCATCAGTTTACTTGGCCGTAAGTTAACATTAGGGGCAAATGGGTTCCCGAGCCAGATCAGCACATATTTTATCG
>DATHLW010000125.1:0-2217 GCA_035487675.1 Mucilaginibacter sp.
ATACCAGCACATCGCCGGCCTGGGCATTAAGGGAGTACGAGCCGTCGACCCCTGTTTGTGTACCATTGGTAGTACCTTTAATTTTTACAGAAACGCCTGGTAGCGGCAATCCTGTTTCATCCTTTACAACTCCTTTGATAAGAGTTGGTACAGGGCTTTTTTTGCTGGCAGATATGTCGGTCATATCTTTGCCGGGGTGTCCCTCAGCATATCCCTTACTCAGTAAGAGTATGGAACACACCGTTAAACACCAGATCTTGTGAGAACGTAGAGTAAAATTCATAGTGCTTGGTTTTAATAAAAATGGTTGAAGTTTAGTTTCTATTAATTTATCGTGAAATTAATAGAAAAAGTTATAAAGATGTAAATCTTTATAAAAAAATTTAAAAAGATATGCAGATTTTACTTTTTCTTTTTAAAAAACGTCTTACAAATAAAAAATTAGTCCCTGTCGCGGCTCAGTTTTGTAATAATGAGGGGGTTTTCGTTGAGAATTTCTGTCTCCCTGCGGTGTTTTACAATATGAAGCGCCGTAAATATGGCTTCACGGAAGGAGATTTCAGAAGCCAGGTTCTTTCCGGCTATGTCATAAGCGGTCCCATGGTCGGGAGAGGTGCGGACAAAATTAAGGCCGGCAGTAAAATTAACACCTGATTCAAAAGATATTTGTTTAAAAGGGATCAGACCCTGATCGTGGTACATAGCTAATACAGCGTCGAACTGCATATAGGTACCATTGGCAAAAAAGCCGTCGGCAGAATAGGGGCCAAATGCCAGGATATCATTTGCGCGGGCTTCTTCAATAGCAGGAATAATGATGTCTTTTTCCTCAGTGCCAATTAATCCATTGTCACCGGCATGCGGATTAAGCCCTAACACAGCGATCCTGGGTTTCCGTATCCAGAAGTCCTGGCGCAAGCTGGCATCCATCAATCTGAGCTTAGCCATTATTTTATCAACGGTGATGGATGAAGCTACTTTATTTAATGGTATATGCCCGGTTACCACGCCAACACGTAAAGTATCGCTAACCAAAAACATGAGCGATTCTGAAGCGCCAGCTTTCTCCTGAAGATATTCTGTATGCCCCGGGAACTTAAATTCGTCACTCTGAATGTTATCTTTATTAATAGGAGCAGTTACTAATGCATCAATATCACCATTCACCAGGTCGGCGGTGGCACGTTGCAATGACAGTAACGCATACTTACCTCCTATTTCATTAACTACACCAAGATCAATCTTTACATCTTCCTCCCAGCAATTGATCATGTTGGGTTTGCGGTACTGGGCCTGTGAAGGGTGGTTGATCACATGAAAATTCAGATCACCGGCATTAATAGCCCTGCGATGGAATGATGCCACTTTGGTATGGCCGTAAACTATCGGTGTGAAATAATCATAGATATGGTTGTCAACAAGCGTTTTGATAATCACCTCGAGCCCAATACCGTTAACATCACCTATACTGATACCTATTTTTAATTTCTCTGACACGATTACAAAGATTTGTTTATGATTACACCGATTATTTGTCTTCTATTCAACGCCACGCTCCCTGCGCCAACCGCCAGCACAAACATACAAATAAAAGATTTTAGACTTATAGTTCCGGATTAAAGGACAAATATGACGTAATTTGCGGAAATAATTGAATGAATAATGTCATTGGTAAGGGCAAAAAAGCATCTTGGTCAACATTTTCTTACTGATAAAAACATCGCCGCCAAGATAGTTGGCAGTTTGCAGTTAGCGGTTGGCTATAAGGAGGTGCTTGAGGTTGGGCCGGGCATGGGTATTTTGTCCGACTTTCTTTTGCAGCGGACCGATCTGCAAACTTACCTGATCGATATCGACACTGAGTCGTACGAATTCCTTCAAAAAAAATATCCCCAATTAGGTGAACGCCTGATCAATGACGATTTTTTAGAAATGGATTTTGGCAAGGTTTTCCATGAACCATTCGGCATCATCGGCAATTTCCCTTACAACATTTCATCGCAGATACTATTTAAGGTGCTGGATAACCGGCAGCAGGTGGCTGAGGTGGTGGGCATGTTTCAAAAGGAAGTTGCCGAGCGTTGCACCGCTAAGGCTGGGAGCAAGGAATATGGTATACTCAGCGTTTTTTTGCAAGCTTATTATAAGGTAGAATATTTGTTTACCGTAAAGGCCGGCGTTTTTAACCCTCCGCCAAAGGTGTTATCGGCCGTGATA
>DATHLW010000126.1:0-3425 GCA_035487675.1 Mucilaginibacter sp.
CTATTTTGAGCATAAATATTTATACCGGAGCATTAGCGAAGAGATTGCAGATGAGGCTTACGTCATTGAGATTGGCAAAGCAAGGGTAGTTCAGGAAGGCAAACAAGCTAGCATTATTACTTACGGCTTGGGAGTGCATTGGGCAATGGATTATGTAAAAGCGCATCCCGAAGAATCTATAGAAATTGTCGATCTGCGCTCTCTGCAGCCCTGGGATAAGGAAGCTGTTGAAGTCAGTGTAAAAAAGACCGGACGCGTTTTGATATTGCATGAAGACACCCTAACAAATGGCTTTGGCGGAGAGATTGCAGCTCATTTAGCTGAAAACTGCTTCAGCTACCTGGATGCACCTATTATGCGTTGTGCCAGTTTAGATACTGCCATACCGATGAACAAAGCCTTGGAGGACCAGTTTTTGGCTAAGGGGAGATTGGAGGGAATGATGGAGAGGTTGTTGAAATATTAATCGTAACTTAGTATTTATGATGACGCTGGAAGAAATTTACAAAGAAGACCCCACACAACGTATTATTGATGAGGGGGCAGGTTGGGGAGCTGAGCAAATGCTTAAGGCTGGTGTACCTATTTTCTATCGCGATGAAAAATATCCTGAGACTATGACAACTGATCTTTTTGTCAAAGAATATCCTAATGGGCTCAAATTTTTAGTTCGAAAAGAACTGACTTCCGATAACAGGTTATTAGAAGAGATCATAAAACCATTGAATGGCTGATAAATGTCCTTATTAATAATTATTGGCGGCCCTAATGGTTCAGGAAAAACAACCCTTACTTCATATCTTGTACAAAAAGGAAGAATAAAAAGCAGCGTTATAAACCCTGATGAAATTGCATTTAAAGAACTTGGCGGATATGAATTTCAATTTAAAGCCTCAAGAATTGCCCTGGCTAGAAGAAAAGAGGCAGTTGCAAGTAATTCAGATATAGCTTTTGAAACTACATTTTCCGGGAATACCGAAATAAATGAGATTTTGACGGCTAAAGCCGCCGGTTATAAAGTAATACTATATTATGTTGCTTTGCGGTCTATGCTTGATAATATTATTCGGGTTGAACAGCGAATAACTAATGCAGGGCATGACGTTGAAACAGAAGATATTTCAAGACGCTATTTAAAAAGCAAACTGAACCTTGAAAAACATTTAGACTTATTTGATAAGGCTTATCTATTCGATAATTCCACTTCAATTCGTTCGCGTGTAGCCCTTTTTGGTAACGGCAAGTTATTATGGTTAAACAAAAAGCATATAAATCATCCTTTCTATAAGGATATTCTTAAATGATAACTATGAAACGTAGACCATCCTTTTTAAATGTTTTACTTTACTTATTCACTAAATATATTGTAGTCTTTATTATTCTTGCCTTTTTAAACAATCGTTTTAAAAATATAGTCATAGATAACTCAAAAGACACCGATGATATATGGATTAATTCTTTTTTCTATTTAGTCGAGGTCTTATGGGCAACCTTTTTACTTATTCTAATACTTATTATTCCTTTATATTTGTTATTGAGGATAAAAGAAACAGCTTACTTGCTAATATCATTTTTTGCCTGGACTCTTATAGAGTATTTCGTATACGAATACGGGACTTCTTATGTCCATTTTGACATAAATGGAATTATAAATGGAAGTATTAGCATTATACTTTTAGCGGCCTTTTTTGGCAGATTTATATTTTCATTAAAGGAGATTAATCAGAGCAACCCTGAGTTCAATTAATATAGCTTTGCTTTCCAGTTTTTATTTGCCAGTAACCCTCAAGAAATGGGGATTAATCTAAAACAGAATATTGAAGCGTATTAACTTGTTTTTTTCAATCCTCCACCAACTCCACTTCCGCCATCGGGCTAAACAAGTAAACCCGTTTGGTTTGTATCTCTATACACTTATAGCGTTTTCGCAATTTCTCCTCCTTCCTAAACACACGGCCATTCTTTAGTTTGAACATGGCGTGCATAGGTATCTTATCAACCGTCAGATGTGTTTCAGGTTTTTGGGGGTCATATAAACGCAGGGATTTATACAAGTGCAAATCCGTACAACTTGAAGCAGCGGGATTGTTCAGATACTTTACGATCGCATGTTTCACATCCGGCGGGAAAATTTCCTGCTCAAAAAAGGGCTGCATCATTTTTTTGAAGTTGGCTTTCCACTCCGTGCCATGTGGTTTGGCTTTGTGTTTATGCTCATTCCAGGTATGCAGGTGCGCAAACTCATGCACGGTAGTTACCAGGAAAGCATACACATTCAGATCATAATTTACAGAGATACGATGGCCTTTTCCGGCATGTGGTGGGCGATAGTCACCAAACTTACTGTTCCGGTTTCGGGAAATCTTAAATTCACATTTAAAGTAATCTATCCAACGGGCTATCAGCGGCGCCGCCGCCGGAGGAAGATACCTTTCTAATACTTTTACTTTATCCAATTTTACCTCGTGGCAAAAATACTGTTTTGTGCAGAAAGCAGAAAGTCCAAAACTAAAAGCTCTCGCTTATTTTAGCAAATGATAGGCAATGAAGCTTACAACGTAAGCCAATCCCGTCATATAAGCGAACTGTGAGGCAGGCCAGCGCCAGTTTTTTGTTTCGCGATAAACCACTGCAACCGTGCTGGCACATTGCATGGCAAAAGCGTAAAACATCATCAATGAGAATGCAACCGCAAGCGTAAATACAGGGCTGCCGTCCGGGTTTTTTGCGGTATGCATTTTTTGCTGTACCGATTCCATTTTCTCTGCATCGCCATCTACGCTATAAATAGTTGCCATGGTGCCTACAAATACTTCGCGTGCCGCAAATGACGTAATAAGCGCAATACCGATCTTCCAATCAAAACCGAGTGGTTTTATTACAGGTTCGATCACGTGCCCCAATACACCCGCATAAGAATTCTCTAGCTTTTCAGAAGAAACCGCATGGTGTAAGTCGTCTGGGCTTAAGTGTTGTGCGTATTGCGGTTGTTTATATTTCTGTTCTATTTGTTCAAAGCGGTCACCCGGGCCGTAAGAAGCCAGAACCCAAAGTATCACCGATACTGCTATGATTACCTTGCCTGCCTGCAAAACAAATGCTTTGGCCCTGTCGTACATAGAATAACCAACGTTTTTCCAGCGGGGCATGCGATAGACCGGCAGTTCCATAATAAAATAACCGCGTTCGCGTGCTTTGAGTAAATATTTCATCACAAATGCGACAGTCACGGCAGATACCAGGCTAAACAGGTACATGCCAGTCAAAGCCAATCCCTGCATATTAAATACCCACCATACATTACGATTGGGAACAACCAGGGCAATAAGCAAGGTATAAACAGGGAGTCGTGCCGAACAGGTAACCAGTGGCGTAACCATAATGGTGATCATCCTGTCTTTCCAATTCTCTATGTTACGGGTGCT
>DATHLW010000127.1:0-3676 GCA_035487675.1 Mucilaginibacter sp.
ACCTCAGCATATGACCACCCTCCGCCCGGAGGTGTCACATTAAACACCTCATCTGGAATTATATCCAGCCGGTTACGGTATGTATCTAAGGTCTCTTCGATTTTTTTACGGGTTACTCCTATGTTCATAACGGACTTGTCGTTTGAAATACAAGCATTATTCAACCTTATATTGGTACAATTGCCTGCCTATATTGCCCTGGCTGTCTATCCCTTCAACAATTACGCGATATGTACCGTGCCCATCCGCGTTATAATACTCAAATGTTGCATTACCATCCTTATCCGTTACTAATTCGGGCTTCCAGTAAATCGTAGATCTCAGATCTTTTTGTTTAGTATTTTCTGCCGGATGATCATATTTGGGCGAATAAAATTCTCTCGATTTATAAAATCCATTAAATGGAAACCGTATAAGGCCTGGTGCGTCTGTATTGAGTTTCGGAGCGTTTACACCACGCTTAGTAGTAATGATCAACGCCCCTCCCATTGCGTTTGATCCATATAAAGCAAGATATGAGCCGCTTTCAAGCACTTCAATGCTGTATATATCATTGATGCTAATCATACCAAACGGGTCGGATAATTGTGGAATTGACATCCCATCTATGAATATGGCCATGGGTGGCGGTGGGAAACTAAAAGCGGGGTTTCCATTTTCACCCAGGCGCTCCCCGGTCCTTCTGCTGTACAGTACGTTTCCTTTCCAGATCGTACCAGGAATCTTACCCTTTAAGCAATCAATTCCCATGCAACCCGTTAATTGATCACCCATGAGTACAAAGTTTGCATTTCCGGGACCGTTCAAATTAGCAGAGTGAGAAAGATCAGCTTTCGGCTTAGGTTTATATCCCTTGATGTTAACTGCTTTAAGCTTTATCCCACCATGAACAGTTTCAATAAACCTCTGCTGCGCTAATGCTTCCGCCTGTTGCAGTGTAGAATCGATATTGCTTTTTATAACAATATTTTGAGCCGAAACCGGTAAAACTTCTGGGTGCGTCACCTTTATATTAACATCCTCGGGCCTATTTTTCTTTTTTGCCTGCAAAATCATCAACGGCGTATCCGTAACAAATATATTGGTAAATTTAAACGAGCCGCTGTTATCCGATAGAGTATCCATCAACAGGTTATCCTTGTTATCTATCAGGATCATCTGGCTATTTGATACTGGTTTCCCGGCCATGCTTTTTATCATTCCTTCCAATTCTAACGACCGTTCGGCATGATAAGCTAACACCTGGTCTTGTTTGTTATCAATAACCTGTTTCCACTCAAACCGACGGTAGCCTTGTGTTAGCATAAGCACATCCAGGTCACCCGTTGTTAGCTGTGAGTCGGACGCAAAGTAATAGTTAGGATTTTCTATATACCCTTTCAAATCAGATGCCAGAAGCAATTCGGTCAGAATAGTATGCTCAGCATTGTCGTTTGCCGGCACCTGTGTCTCATCTGTTACTGATACAGAAAAGTGGCTGCTTACAGGTATACCATTTTTTAGAGCATTCAAGCTTACCCGAACCTTTTCTCTTTTATTGTAAGTTACTTTGTCACTGTTCACTTTCAAATCCAGCAAGTCTGGCCTTTTTATAAAGACCAATCTTTCGCTAAGGGGCTCACCTTCAGGGGAGAATAAAGTAACACGTAATATTCCACTATGGAATTGCTCTTTGTAAAGGTCTATCGAAATTGATTGGCTATTTAGCTTTCTTATATAGCTGGCTATTTCGCCACCTGAATAAACCAGCAAAGTATAATCCTTATTCCGGTTATCCCGATAAAAGGGCTTGCTGGTATTTATACTTACTTGTATGCTTTCGGCCAGTTCATTATTAACAGCTAATACCACACCCTTTTCAACCGGATGAGGCAAATCGATTGTGGCCTGATAGCCATCGCTATAAGTTACTTTTGCCTTATAAGTTTTAGTAGCAAGGGCTTCGAGTTGAAAATAGCCCATCCCCAGGTGCTGCGACGTAAATGAACATACTTCGTTGCCGCCATTATCAATGATCGTTCCCTTCACATTAATGCCCAGGCCATTTCTTCCGATTGCCTTAAAAGCTATTTTTGTACGGATACCAGCCAGCAACGCACCACCTTCAGGAAAAAATTGTATATCCACTTTGTTATTTGCTGCATTATCAAGTTCATTTGCAACAACCAGCGAGGTAGTTGTTTTCTTGACAGCGAAAATGGGGATGACTTTATCAAAAATTCCCGCTTCTTCGTTATTCCGCATCAGTTGTGTATACGCCGTTATGGTGTAATTGCCTTTGGGCAGGGAGTCAGGCAGAGTGAACTCCCCCCAGGCCAGGCCATTTATTAATTGTAATTTTATGGATTGATCCAGGTGTTGATAAGGGTTGATCAGATCAACATGCAGTACATTACTAAGTTGCGACAGCCTGTGCCCTTCGCCGTTGGTGACATACGCTTTAAAATAAATGGTATCGCCGGCAGCATAATATGGCTTATCAAAGTGCAGGTATGCGTTTTCGGTGATATGGGTTGCAAAATATCCCTTAAGCTTGTTCACCAGATTCTTAGTTACTGTGCTGTCCACAGGCTCTTCTGTACTTTCAGCCGGGTCGTAGTTTACCGGCAGCAGATCTCCTACCCTTTTATGCCCCCAAACTCCGTTATATGATAAGCTGCCCGGATTAGTAATTCCGCCATTAACATCTATAAAGGCATTTGGTTCTGAAAAGCTCACAACCGTTACTTCCTTGTTGGACGCGTCAAAACGGTCAAAATGCTTATAAACCCGGTAATTGTGGTTTTTGCTATATGTTATATAAAGCGCGTCAAAGTCGCAGCTAAGCGCATACATCCCAGCCTGGCTGGTTGTTTTTATAATATCCCCTTTTGATAAAGGATAATGCTGCAAAGTTTGGAAAGACCGGGGCAGTTTATACTTTTTAAGCCAGTAGGATAATGAGTCCTTACGATGAGGTACGTCAGATCTTATATTTTTGTAATAATTGATTTCGGCATCGATTATTTTCTCGTCAGGCCTTTGCAGGTTGGGCTGCACTGACACCTGGTAAACCCTGAACCCAGCCTGATCCAGTCCATCCTTTAATGCGGCGCGGAAAAAATGCATAGCCGAATTTTCATAGACCCCCTGCCGTTTGGCTTCCCAGTTAGCCATTTGGGCAGGCTTTCCGCTCATTTCCTTAAAAAATACCGAACCGTCGTAATGTATCTCTTTATCATAACCGTCTGTATTGTTCAGCGTAAAATTGGTAAGAATATAATTTAATGCATATCCAAGTGCGTTATTTTCAATGACTAAAAAACCATCCGAATTAGCTGTCAGTGCCCCCGTTTCTTTATCATAGTTAAAGTTCAATACTTCAGGGTTAATTATTTTACATTGCCTGCCTGTTTCCGACATCCCCAAAAACTCATCTGTAAACCACTCCAGGTATCTATCCCTGTTTGGATCGGATGTTATCTTTACTTCTTTAAGTGCTGTGGTTTTGGCAGTGATCTCAATATCGGGTAAAATGATGTTGCTATTGCTCATCATTAGCGTTTGATGAAAGGTTTCAAAACCAACCATAGAAACCACCAATTCATATTTTCCGGGCTTTAAGTTGTTTAGCCGGAAGGTACCGTCAGGTTTGGATTGATCGCCAATAGTAGCGTTGGTTAAAAAAATACTGGCG
>DATHLW010000128.1:0-2857 GCA_035487675.1 Mucilaginibacter sp.
AACCCCATATCGTATTGCCGCTTCAAGTATGTTAATGTTTATATCTTTTAAATTTTTGAACTTAATGCAATACCCGGTCACGCTCGCCTTGCCTAGTTCTTTCCCATACGTTTGGGCTAAGTATGTCTTATCTTTGATACCGAGGATATAGACAGAGATCCCTGTTGTGTTTGCGCTCAAACCAATTTGAAAAAAATCCCTGGTCTTTCCATCAGCATATTTTATGGTGTAATATCCATAGCCTATATTAGGGTTACTAACCGTTTTATTTTCGCTGTTTTTACCATCATCGAACCATAATTTACATCCTGGTAAAACCTGAAGTATAAGATGGTGCAACTCTTGCATATCACTGCGCTTTGGTTCAGGTTGGCTGGTAATATACTCTTTGATTTGTTCCTGTACGTTCATATGAAATATTGAATTATGGGTTGCTTACTTTGCCTTTTCAAATCTCGCTTTATTTTTAGTCATACAATAATTTCAAACTGAGACAAACCAATAATCCATATCATTTGCTCATTTACTTTAAAACTGTAAATTCGCAGCTTTTATCAAACGCACATAGTATGAGATCATTAATCATTACCCTCTCCATCATATTGGCTACGGTTGCCGCTGAGGCACAAACTGCCCCTACCGTTCAACCTGTAAAAATTGACGATACAAAGGGTGCTATCGTATTTGTTAATTCAGATACTTTGCTTAACAACTACGACTACTACAAGGCTATAAAAGCGAAATTGCAGGGCTTATCCCAAAGTGCACAAGCAGAAATTGCTGCTAAAGGGCAGGCCTTTCAGAAAGAAGTGGCTGCTTATCAAAAAGGTGCATCGGCACTTAACCTGGCACAACGCACAGCTACCGAGAAACGTCTTGCGGCAAAACAACAAAGCTTGCAGGCTCTCAGCCAAAATACTGCAACCCAATTACAGGAAGAGCAGGAGAATCAAAACAGTAAACTGTATGATAAGCTGGCTGCTTACCTAAAAACCTATTGCAAAACAAAAGGTTATAAAATTGTGCTCACTTACTCAAAAGCTAATCCATCCATGCTTTATGGGGATGATAGTCTTGATGTAACCAAGGATGTGCTGGTTGGCTTGAATGAGGAGTATAAGAAGGAGAATCCAGGGAAATAACTCTCTTTTGTCATTGCGAACGCAGTGTGGCAATCGCGAACTATGCATCTTCGCCCTGTATAGTATGCGATTGCTTCGTCGCGGCTCACACCACCCGCCTTGCGCCTCGCAATGACAATCTGGTTAAGCCGCGCTCGAAATATACTTCACTAAGCTTCTCTTGGCTACAGGTAACAGCGTTTGCTCTAACGGGAAACTGATATCGCTTGCCACATAATATACTGCCGGGTTGGGCAGGTGTTTCCGTTTGCTGATCAGGTCGAGTTTAATGGATTCGGGGGTGATGGTAATACTTTGTTCGTAAGTATCCACAAACTGGATGTTTATTCCCCTGAATATATCGTCCTTATTTTCAAAAATGGTGATGTGGTATTCATACACCCAATTGGTGCGCTCCCTGCCGTTACGAAGCGAAAAATAGCCGCTGTATGGCATCAGGGGAACAAGGCCGATGGGGTCAATATTTAAGTGGCTCTCCACAAAATCGTAGATCTCTTTTCCGGTTTGTATAGCCGGATCCATTTTATACAGCGCATAAGAGATAATGCTTTCTATCTCCTGCATGGTGGCGTCATCCTGTATAATTTTCTGATATGTGAGCTTTACGGCTTCAATATCCGCCTGGGTCATTCTTTGCGGGAAAGCTTGTTGCATTACCGTTTTATTCCTTTTAAAATCGAGCAGGTTGTTGTAATGAAATATCAGGTCGGTCAGGTTTGGGTATAGTTTACTACGGTCAAAATAGCGGTTGATCTCCTGCAGATAATCGAGCAAAATGTATTTTTTGTGCTCAAAATCTATCGAACCTTCTATAAACCAATTGGTGCCTAATGATTTCATATTACAAACAAAAATCAGATGTCTTAAATTACAACAAAAAAGCCAACTTTGCAATATGTCTGCCGGAACGCTTTTTTTAATACCCGTACCACTTGCCGAACAGGCAGCTGCCAAATCATTCACCCCCTACCTGGTAGATATCATTAACCGGGTGAAGGAGTATATTGTAGAGAACGAAAAGACAGCGCGCCGCTTCTTAAAGGAGGCTGGCTTAAAAACCCCTCAAAGCGAACTCATTATTCATGATTATGGCAAACATAACCGCGATATACCTATAAACGAGTTCTTTAAAGGATTAGTTGCAGGCAACGATGTGGGACTGATGAGCGAGGCTGGTTGTCCCGGAGTAGCTGATCCGGGTGCTGAAATTGTAGCCGAGGCACATCGCAGGGGTATCAAAGTAGTACCGTTGGTGGGGCCAAGTTCGATATTATTAGCAATAATGGCATCTGGGTTTAACGGACAGAGTTTTACTTTTCACGGCTATCTGCCTATCGACAAAAACGAGCGCAGCAAAAGGATAAAAGAGCTGGAAATACTCGCACAACGTCATAATCAGACGCAGTTATTCATCGAAACACCTTTCCGCAATAACCCCATGCTGGAAGAGATATTGCGGTCGTGCGCACCCAAAACGAGGCTTTGCATTGCTTGTGATTTGACGGCAACGGATGAATTTGTTCAAACCAAAACTATCGCTGAATGGAAGCTGAAAGTACCTGACCTGCATAAACGCCCGGCTATATTTTTATTATTTCATGCCTGATTTTAAATGCTGATCACCGAACAACATACCAAAGCATTGATCGTAGGCGCAGGTCCTTCGGGGCTTATGATGGCGGCACAATTGCTGCGTTATGGTATCCAGCCTTTAA
>DATHLW010000129.1:0-2826 GCA_035487675.1 Mucilaginibacter sp.
GCCATCTACAAAGCACTGCCTGATATAGAATGGTTCCGTACCTACCGTTTCCCGGAAGAATCAGAAATTTTTGGCCCGATAAAAATGTCGGTTACTATCATTAACGCGGGTTCTCAACACAATGTTGTTCCGGCAAGCTGCACCTTTACGGTTGATGTGCGTGTAACTGATGCTTACCGCAATGAGGAAGTATTAAAGATCATCCGCCAGCATGTAACCAGCGATGTGACGCCAAGGTCTATCCGATTGAAGCCTTCTAAAATCGACAAAAATCATCCGATTGTTAAGTCTGGTATTGCCTTGGGTCGAACTACCTATGGCTCCCCTACTACATCTGATCAATCTTTATTAGATATACCGTCGTTAAAAGTCGGCCCTGGCGATTCTGCACGTTCACATACGGCAGACGAGTTTGTTTATGTAGACGAGATAAAAGAAGGTATAGAATTATATATCAAAATGCTGGAAAGGATAGTTTAGTCAGAAAGATGGGAAGTCAGAAAGTCCGGAAGAAGTACTATCTTTAAGGAATAGTGCACTTATGGACCTAAAAATTACCAAAACTGATCTCAAAGATATTCTGCCTTTAAGAGAATCTTTTTTGAAAGAAAATAATTTCCAGATCAGGTATGATTCTTGTCATGCCCGGGGATGGTCTGACTCCTATTTGATCAATATAGATGGTGCTAACGTGGGATATGGTTCTGTAAAGGGCAAAGAAGATTTATCGCAAAGGGATGCCATATTTGAGTTTTACCTAACACCTAAAACAAGGAAAAATGCTAATGCTGCTTTTGAAAAATTAGTAGCTGCTTCGGGTGTCAAATTTATCGAATGCCAGACTAACGATCATCTCCTGTCATCTATGATGTTTGAATTTTCCAGCCATATTTCTTCGGACGTGATCTTGTTTGAAGACGATCAGTTTGCTTTTTTGAATATTCCGGGGGCTACTTTCCGAAAAAAAATAGCCGGTGATATATCATTCGACCATAAAAGTGAACCAGATGGCGACTATGTTATCGAAGTAAACGGCGAGATTGTAGCAACCGGAGGTTTTCTGTTGCATTATAATATTCCTTTTGCCGACTTGTACATGGAGGTACGTGAAGATCTACGACAAAAAGGCTATGGCAGCCTGATGATACAGGAATTAAGAAAAGCCTGTTTTGACGCTGGACGCGTTCCCGCCGCGCGATGCAACATCAGCAATAAAGCGTCGAAAGCAACTTTAATGAAAGGCGGATTACGAATAGCCGGGTATATGCTCACTGGTGAAATTAAATAGGAATATATATGATTTTCCCTCCTTTTACCAACCTAACTACCGAACGTCTGTTTCTTCGCGAACTTCAACCAGCAGATGCTGAACAAATATTTAAAATCCGATCAGATGCAAGGGTAAATGAGTTTGTGGACAGGACACCAGCTACTTCAATTGAAGACGGTCTGAGTTTTATCAATCAGATCATCACTAATCAAAACAAACGTGAAGGGATCATGTGGGCAATCACCCTGAAAGATAACCCGAAACTCATCGGCACCATAGTTTACTGGCATATTGTCAAAGAAAAAGATGAAGCTGAGATTGGTTATGAAATGCTGCCCGATTATTTTGGCAAAGGAATTATGCAGGAAGCATTATTAAAAGTAATTGAATTTGGTTTCGGTACGATGGAGCTAAAAACCATTTTGGCTGATACAAAAGCTGATAATTTGCGATCAATCAATTTGCTTGAGAAATGTGGATTTGTAAAAACCGACAAGGAAGATGGTGAGTATTTGATCTACTCGTTATCCATTGGCTAAAGCCAACGGCAATGAATGATTATATGTTGAATTTCATTGCCGTCCCATTTATGGGGCGGAGAAAGGTTAAAAAGGAATGGCTTTAGCCAAACATATTTGTAAAATTATCATATTTGCACCATGAGCAAGCTATGGCAAAAGACCACTAATGTAAACGAACTGGTTGAAAACTTTACCGTTGGGCGCGACCGCGAATTTGACGAACAAATGGCCGCCTTTGATGTGCTGGGTTCGCTTGCCCATACCCGCATGCTGCAAAGCATCGGACTGATGGGTGAAGCAGATTTAATCCTTGTTCAGAAAGAATTAAAAAGCATTTATAAAGATGTACAAGCAGGCAATTTCAGTATTGGGGAAGGTGTGGAGGATGTGCATTCGCAGGTAGAGCTTTTGCTTACTCAGCGTATTGGCGATGCCGGTAAAAAGATACATAGCGGCCGCTCGCGTAATGACCAGGTTTTGGTCGATTTAAAGTTATTCTTCAGGAGCCAGTTGCAGGAAGTGGTGGAAGAAGTTTATACTTTATTCCGCTTACTCATCGCGCTAAGCGAAAAACATAAAGATGTGTTACTACCTGGCTATACCCATTTACAGGTGGCTATGCCGTCATCATTCGGCCTTTGGTTCGGCGCTTATGCTGAAAGTTTGGCGGATGACCTGGAAGTGGTTTTGGCTGCTTATAAGATCACCAATAAAAACCCTTTGGGTTCAGCAGCAGGATATGGCTCATCGTTCCCATTAAACCGAACTATGACCACTGGGTTACTTGGCTTTGATAGCCTGAACTACAATGTAGTTTATGCGCAAATGGGTCGTGGTAAAACCGAAAGGATCATTGCGCAAGCGATATCAAATATTGCGGCAACACTTGCTAAAATGGCAATGGACCAGGCACTGTACCTAAGTCAAAACTTTGCCTTTGTGAGTTACCCCGATACTTTGACCACCGGTAGCAGTATCATGCCGCATAAAAAGAACCCGGATGTGTGGGAAATTATGCGCGGTAAATGCAACCGC
>DATHLW010000130.1:0-6550 GCA_035487675.1 Mucilaginibacter sp.
GACGAGATTGTATCGCCTGTCAATTTCTCTGGTGTATTTATTGATAACTACACTGCGATCATCCTGATGGCGCATGATTACAACACAGATAAGAATAGTCTACCAAAGGCATTAGCAACCATTGCGCCTTATATTGGTATGCTGGGCCCGCGTATAAGATCCGAAAAAATATGGCGTGAGTTAACTGAGGAAGGTAAGATAAGCCCATCCCAGGATATAGACAGGATATATGCCCCGGTTGGCCTGGATATTGGTGCCGTTACCCCGGAAGAAATTGCTTTGTCGCTGATTGCTGAGGTGAAAGCTGCGCTGTCTGGCAGAGATGGTACCTTTCTACGCCTGCGTCCAACAGTAATTCATAACAGATGACGATTGCCGGAAAGAAATCATATGCGATAAAAAATTGCTCCGTCATCATTTTAGCTGCGGGGCAGTCCAGCCGTTTAGGAAAGCCAAAACAATTGCTGAGGTATCAAAATAAAACACTATTGCAGCACGTAATAGATACTGCAAAGCGGTCATTAGCACAATCTGTCATAGTGGTATTAGGATGCGGGATAGATGCTATATTAAACGTAACCGACACTACCGGGTTGTATGTAGCAAAAAATGAGGATTGGCAAAGCGGCATGGCGTCTACTATCCGGTGCGGTATCACGGCTTTACAAAATGAGGATCCAACAGCAGACGCCGCAATTTTAATGGTATGTGACCAGCCTTTCGTTACAGCAGGTTTATTGAATAGTTTGATAGAAAAGCAAAATGAAACAAGCAGGCCAATTGTAGCCAGTAAATACAATGATACATTGGGTACTCCTGCACTTTTTCATGAGCGTTTTTTTCCGCAACTGACAGATTTGAAAGGTGACACAGGGGCAAAAAAAATCATGATGCAAAATGCAGACCTGCTTGCATCGGTACCTTTTCTAAATGGAGGTATCGATATTGATACTTTGGACGACTATGAAGCTTTAAAAAAATAGGATAATTTTATTATGTAACTCCATTTATTGATCATGAAAATCTTTTTCTTTCTTTTTGCAATTTGTTTCATGATGACGGCCTGTAATCAATCAGGCGATCATCAGCAATTACAAGCAAAGATTGATAGTCTGAAGGCAAAACTAAATGATACATATAAGCCCGGTTTAGGTGAGTTTATGATGGGTATACAGGAGCACCATGCCAAGCTTTGGTTTGCAGGTATTAATAAAAACTGGAAACTGGCAGACTTTGAAGTTCACGAAATAGGTGAGACGCTGGATGATGTTAAGAAATATTGTACTGACAGGCCTGAAGTAAAAAGCCTGGGGATTATAGACCCGGCAATAAATAACATTAAAGCGGCAATTGGAAGGGAAGATATGGAGAAATTTAAATCTGGTTTTACTGAACTGACAAATGATTGCAATACCTGCCATAATGATAATCAGCATGGTTTTAATATCATTATAATCCCAACTTCGTTGCCTGTAACAAACCAGGATTTCAAGCCTGCTAATTGAGAGATTCGATCATAAAAAAACCTCTCCATATTGGAGAGGTCTTCATTTAAAGATGATCTGCATAGAATTATTTTACGTGATGATGATCAGGCTCAGCCTTAACGTAACTTTGTAAGTCACCGTTCTCATCAATAGCCCATTCGCTTAATTCTATTGGGGTTGCCTTTTTGTTTTTTGTTTTCCTTGGTCCTCGTAGCGGTAGTACAATGACCAACAGTAGGGCGCTTATTTCGAGCACCAGATATAATGTTGTCATGTTAATTATTTAGATGACTATTTATAGCAATTTTGCTGCCATTACTACGAATTTGGTTGAAAAATGTTTTATAAATGACTGATATTGTATTGTTTACACAATTTATCTTTTGTAGGTAAAACTTTGTTTTTTTGCAAATAATATCATCATGATAGGACAGCGTTATCAAAATTGAAACACAATACCGAGTTTAGTGAGAGTAAAATAAAAATGGCTTTTGATGAAAATAACAGGAATAGTTTTCCAGGTATCTGACAATCGGAAATATTGTCAAAATCAAATTTGTTGAAATTTTGCCCCCCTGTTAAAGGGCCGATCATTATGATAGGATTTTATCGAAATGAAATTGATAGTCTTGATATGGCTATAAAAAAGAAAGCAGACAACAATACGTCATCTGCCTTGTTATAACTGGTAAGAAAATGGTTAATAATAATAGGCGTTGGTTATTATGTCGGCAGCTAATTTATCCGCTGTAATAGAGGTATTGGCAAGCCCGTGGAGCCAGATGGTGTATACCAAACCGTTATTTAAGGTTACGCCGCTAAGCGTTGCCAAAACAGTATTTGTCCCATGCTGGCGTACTTCGAAATTATACGTTTTGCCTCCATCCTTAGGAATAAATGATGAAAAGCTTTTAAATGCTTTGTTAGTAACAAAAGCAACACTATCCTTCACCGCCAGATCAACAGCACCTGCATCCGAGCTGACATTTACAAAACGTAATGTTGCTTTTCCTGAAGCAGGTTTACTGATCGAGTCGGTGATCAAAAATAATCCCGGACTAGCAGGCGTATTCACCATGTATAGTGAATAAGCGATATTCGGCTTTAACCGGACAGTGTCAGAAAATACTAAGTTCATGCTCCCCGAAGTATAGAGGTTAACGGTCCTTAAACCGGGAAAAGCCTGAAAATAATCTATGCCATCACCATAATGAAGCGGGATTTGGTTGACCCTGTTAGTGTTAAAATAGAGATCTAACGGTTCTTCGTCAGGAGACGACTGGAAAAATGTCACATAAGCAGAAGGCGGAGGTGTGTAATCATTTTTACTTTTCAGACAGGAAGTAAACAATAGAGATAGTAAACAACCGATGCTCAACAATGCCGTCCATCTATTTAATGGGTTGCCGTAAATTTTCATAATAATTAGTTTAGTAAATATAACATTATCTGATATTACGTGTTAAAAGCTTAGAATGCTACAATTCCAGATAAAATTTCCGGATAAAAGGCATATTTCTGGTAAATTTAACTATATATTGTATCAGGCCAAACCATTGCATGCTATGAAACAGGAATTCCACTACGCCACTATTACAGAGGCAATTGAACAACTCCATAAACAGGGGTATACGCTGGATTTTAACATGAAGAAAGAGAAATTGATTGCTGATGGGAAAGAATATGTTGCCATAGATTTTGAAATAGCTGACCTTTATAGATACGAGGGCGCTTCTGATCCGGCAGATGAATCTACTGTTTATGCATTGGTTTCCGAGTCTGGATTAAAAGGCTTGCTTGTTTCGGGCTATGGTATTTCGTCCGACTCAGAATCCGAAGAGACGATCAAACACCTGCATTATAAATATCAGCAGGCCAATTCACAGTCGTGAACGAAGAATTTCGATAATCTGACATTCTTTTAAAATCTTTTTTGCTCTTATTCGTCTTCCTCTGTAGACGGGGCGTATTTGTGTGATTATATTTTTAATTTCACGGTGGCCGTAACAAAGCTTTATTATTTTTACCTAAGAAAAAAGAAGATTTACCGAACAATTATATGCCTGAAAAAAATACCAAGCCAGATAAAAAGCCCGGAATATTCAGCTTGTTAAAACCATACAGGAACTTAGTGATCCTGTTGATACTATTTGCAATAATCAGCAATAGCATCAGCTTATGGTTGCCTAAAATCATTTCGCATGGTATTGATGATTATGTCAAAGCTTATATCCTTCATTTTGGCAAGTCCTTCCATTTCGACTTAAATCCGGTTATTATTAAGTTTTCGATCGCTATACTCCTAATCTTCATATTCGCTTATCTGCAAAGTATCATTCAAACTTATACTTCTGAAAAAGTGGCCCGAGACCTGCGTTCACGTCTTTCAGAAAAAATATCAAGGCAAAGTAATGCTTTTATTGATCAGATAACTCCTTCCAAATTATTGACAAACCTTACCGGGGATGCTGATTCGATCAAACTGTTTGTATCACAGGCTTTGGTTTCCATCGTATCATCAGTCTTTATTATCATCGGGGCAAGCGTTATGCTGCTCACCATTAACTGGAAGCTGGCTTTATGTGTGATCGCGATCATCCCGATCATTGGTATCACATTCGCCATTGTGCTCAAAAAGGTAAGGGTGTTATTTAAAGAAAGCAGGGCGGTGATTGACTGGCTGAACAAAGTGATCAACGAAAGTATACTGGGCTCGGCTTTGATCAGGGTGATCAATTCACAGCAACTGGAGTTCGATAAGTTCCTAAAAGCTAATACCAAAGCTAAGGAATATGGCCTTTCAATATTGAGACTGTTTGCCGGGCTGATCCCTGTCATCACTTTTACTGCCAATATTGCTACTTTATCCATATTGGTTTTAGGTGGGCATTTTGTTATCGGAAAGACAATGTCGCTGGGTGACTTTGCAGCATTTAATAGTTATCTGGTACAATTGATCTTCCCGATACTGGTGATAGGCTTTATGAGCAATATTATCGCCCAGGCTACCGCATCTTTTGAACGGATCAACGGTATATTGGAAGCACCTGAGCTACCGGAAACAGGAATAATTACCGCCCCTCTGCGCGGAGATATTGAATTAAAAGATGTAAGCGTGCTATACGGTCAAAAGCCAGCTTTAAAAGATATATCCTTTTCTGTTGAAGCAGGATCGAAGATCGCCGTTATCGGTCCGACTGCTGCAGGGAAATCGCAACTGTTGTATCTGCTTACCGGGCTTATAAAACCCGATTCAGGCACCATCAAGTTTGATGGAAGGCCGATTGATGCATACAACAGTGAGACGTTCCATAGCCAGGTGGGTTTTGTGTTCCAGGATAGTATTATTTTCAATATGAGTATCCGGGAGAACATTGCTTTCAGTGATACGGTGACTGATGAATCGTTGGGAAAAGCTATTGATACAGCTGAACTACATGAATTTGTTAATTCTCTGCCCAATAAACTAAGTACCATTGTTTCTGAACGGGGCGCAAGCCTTTCCGGTGGACAAAAGCAGCGTATTATGTTGGCGAGAGCCCTGGCAGTAAATCCAAGAGTCTTATTATTAGATGACTTTACTGCCCGGGTAGACAATAATACAGAGAAAAAGATATTGGATAATGTTCAGAAGAATTATCCGGGACTAACATTGATATCAGTAACACAGAAAATAGCATCAGTAGAGCATTATGACCAGATCATTTTGCTAATGGAAGGCGAAGTAATAGCGACGGGTAAGCATGCCGAACTGATGCATACCTGTACCGAATACGTACAGATATTCAACTCACAGCAAAGTACCAGCAATTATGAATTACGATCTAAATAAGTTTTCAGCGCAGCAGGAAAAAACATCCACCCTGGCAGCACTGAAAAAGTTGCTGGAGCTGATCGCACATGAGCGGAAAAACCTTTGGTTGGCATTTATCGCCATACTCATTAATTCAAGTGTCAACTTGTTTGGCCCCTTTTTAATAGGAAAGGCTATTGACAAGTATGTGATGCATGGCAACTATCATGGCGTGCTGGTTTATTCGGGCATATTACTGGCCATGTATATCTGCGGACTGGTAGCAAGTTATCTACAAACCAAGCTGATGGGTGGGGTAGGTCAGCGGATGCTTTATACATTGCGTAATGCCATATTCAATAAATTGCAGCAACTGCCTGTCGCATTCTTTAACCAAAATAAAGCAGGCGACCTTATTTCGAGGGTAAATAACGATACGGATAAGATCAATACATTCTTCAGTCAGTCGCTGATGCAGTTTATAGGAAACCTCTCGATAATGACCGGGGCTGGCATATTTTTATTGAGTATCAATCTGAAATTGGGTGCAGCAACTGTTGCCCCGGCAGCCTTAGCCTGGATCTTTACTAAAATACTATCTCCATGGGTAAAAAGAAAAAATGCGGTCAACTTAAAGAGTGTAGGAGGTATGAGCGCTGAAATACAGGAAAGCCTGAATAATTTCAGGGTGATCATTGCCTTTAACCGCCGCGATTATTTCCGCAAACGTTTCGACGAAGCGAATAAAGACAATTATGCCACCTCCATAAAAGCCGGGATCGCCAATAATATTTTTTTACCGGTGTATAGCTTACTTGCTGGTGCGGCTCAATTAATTGTTTTGGCTTATGGTATCTATTTAATATCAATAGGTGATTTTAGTATAGGCCTATTGGTGAGCTACCTGTCATATGCAAACAGCTTTTACAACCCCTTGCGACAATTAGCTACTTTATGGGCAAATTTCCAAACTGCAATGGCCGGCTGGGACAGGATATCGCAGATACTTTCACTGGAAACCAACCTGGTAATAGTTACAGAAAAAGTCAAAGAACCATCCGACGCATTGCTCGAATTCAGGAATGTACATTTTGCTTATCCTGGCGGTGAAGAAATATTACATAACATCAACTTCAAACTGGAGCGCGGTAAGACTTACGCGTTGGTTGGCCCTACCGGCGGTGGTAAAACAACAACGGCATCTCTGATAGCACGTTTGTATGATCCAACAAGCGGGACAGTATTATTGGATGGAAAAGATATTCGATCC
>DATHLW010000131.1:0-6130 GCA_035487675.1 Mucilaginibacter sp.
CCGCGCGCATGCATCTACTGCCGTTATTGCCCAATTCTTCCCTGAAGCAAAATGCTTCGGTTACCTGATGGCCGCCGAGTTAGCCAACGCTGAAAAAGTACTGAACGGTGCTGAAAAACCTTTTACTGCCATTATGGGTGGTGCCAAGGTATCTGACAAGATCGAATTGATTGAGCGCCTGATGGATAAGGTAGATAACCTGATCATTGGTGGTGGTATGGCTTATACATTTGCTAAAGCACAAGGCGGTCATATTGGCAAATCATTGGTTGAAGAGGATAAACTCGATCTGGCAAACAGCCTGATAGAAAAAGCAAAAGCCAAAGGCGTAAATCTGTTGTTACCTACTGATTCGATCATTGCCGATAATTTTTCAAACGATGCGAATACCGATACTGCTCAAAACGACAGTATAAAAGATGGCTGGATGGGTTTGGATATCGGTCCTGATTCTGTAAAGGCATTCAGCAAAGTGGTTGCCGGTTCAAAAACTATTTTATGGAACGGCCCGATGGGCGTTTTTGAAATGGAGAAATTTGAGCAGGGCACTAAAGCAATTGCTGAAGCCGTGGTTAAAGCAACTGAAAATGGTGCTTTCTCACTTATTGGTGGTGGCGACTCAGCAGCAGCAGTTGCTAAATTCAATTTTACAAATGAGGTAAGCTACGTATCTACCGGCGGCGGTGCTTTGTTGGAATACATGGAAGGCAAAGAATTGCCGGGGGTGCGGGCTATAAATGAATAAACCTGTTTAGGTAACGTTTTTGTGACAGCCCCGGAATTTCGGGGCTTTTTGTTTTATTGCTTACTTTTGGTTCATAACTCTCAATAATTGATGAAAAGACATTTACTCCTGGCTTTGAGCTTTATGCTTTTAGCTTTGTGCTCCTATGCTCAGCCCAATACTTCTGATGCTGAGTACATAAAAGCCAATTATCAGAAATACGAATACCAGGTACCCATGCGTGATGGCAAAAAGCTGTTCACCTCGGTATATGTGCCAAAAGATCAATCCAAAAAATATCCCATTATGATGGACAGGACGCCTTACAGCGTCGCACCTTACGGACCTGATACCTACAAAGGCTCACTCGGCCCGTCGCCATTGTTTTTGCATGATGGCTACATCTTTGTTTACCAAGATGTTCGGGGCCGTTGGATGAGCGAAGGGACTTTCGAGGAAATGACCCCCGAAAAGGAGGTGCATAAAACTAAAAATGATGTAGACGAAGGCACAGATACCTATGACACCATTGACTGGCTCATTAAAAATATCCCGAATAATAATGGAAAAGTAGGTGTGTGGGGCATATCATATCCCGGCTTTTTCACCACAGCTTCTTTGTTAAGCAGGCATCCGGCATTAGCGGCCGCATCGCCACAGGCGCCTATGGCTGATCTGTATCGTGACGACGCCTTTCATAATGGCGCGTTTATGTTAGTAGCCAATTTTGGTTTTTATCCCGGTTTTACCAATCGCCAGGATGACAAACCCACCAAGCGCGGGGGCAGCAGGTTAAACTATGGTACACGCGATGGTTACAAATTTTACCTGGACATGGGTTCGGTGAAAAATTCTAATGATAAATATTACAAGGACACCATCCGTTTGTGGAACGAGATGATGGATCACCCAAATTACGATCAGCACTGGAAAGACCGCAATGTTTTATATCATCTGCATGATATTAAGACCCCAACTTTGGTTACCGGTGGATGGTATGATGCCGAGGATTTGTACGGGGCAATTAATACCTATAAAACTTTAGTAAAAGAGAATCCCAATACACCCATCTACTTTACTATGGGCCCATGGGTGCACGGCGGCTGGTCGCGCGGGAATGGCGACCATTTAGGCGATGTAGATTTTGGCGGACAGACAGGGCCTTTCTATCGCGAAAAGATCGAGTTTGCATTTTTTAGCCATTATTTAAAAGGGACCGATCTTGATCTGCCAAAAATATCTGCATTTGAAACAGGGGTGAATGAATGGAAGAAATACAACGTATGGCCACCGAAAGAAGCTGAAGAAAAGAACCTTTATTTATTGCCAGGTGGTAAGCTGTCGTTTAGTGCACCAAGTTCTGCCAATAGCTTCGACGAATTTGTTTCAGATCCCAATAAGCCTGTTCCGTTCTACAATAATATTACCATGGATATGCAGCGCGAATATATGACCGGCGACCAACGCTTTGCCGCTCGCAGACCTGATGTGTTGACATATCAAACAGATATACTGGATAAGGATGTAACTCTTGCCGGTAATATCTGGGCTGATCTGAAAGTATCCATTACCGGGACGGATGCCGATTGGGTAGTGAAAGTGATCGACGTTTATCCTGATTCAGCTAAAAACAACCAGTTCACTAGCAAAGAAGTTTATATGTCCAACTATGAGCAAATGGTACGAAGCGAAGCCATGCGGGGTAAATTCCGCAACGGGTTTGATAAGCCGGAACCATTTGTGCCCGGCAAAGTAACCCCCGTGAATTTTGAATTGCAGGATGTGCTGCATACCTTTAAAAAAGGTCATCATATTATGGTACAGGTACAAAGCACATGGTTCCCGCTGATCGACCGCAATACGCAGCAGTTCCAGGACATTATGAAGGCAAAAGATACCGACTTTAAAAAAGAAACCCACCGGGTTTATACCTCAAAGGATCATCCGAGTTATTTGAAGGTGAAGGTGATGTAATTTTTAATAGTATGAAATTAAGCTCAGAACACAAGGTACTTTATAAAGCTATTGACGAAATATTGTGGGAAGATTGGGATCCTATTGGAATGAAGCATTTTGAAGGACCTCGGGATGAGTACGAAAGTTATGTCCCGTCAATTTTTAGTTTAAAGATAAATGGGGAAAGTATTGAATCTATAGCTTTACGACTTTATGAAATTGAAACTAAACGAATGGGCTTAAAGAACGGGTTTGAAAATTGTAAGCAAGTGGCTAAAAAGATTTTCAATTTGAATAGCTAATTCAATAGCGATGGGTTTCAAACCCATCGCTATATTTGTTTATAGTCATATCGCCTATGAAACACCTACTCATTTTGGTATCAATTTGTTTTTTGTCACTTTCTGCCTTCTCCCAAACCACCCAACCCTACATCCTCGAACACGAAAAGGACATCTCCAAAAATGAGCCCGGCACTCACAACGGCGGCGGTAATACCACCGGCTACAGCTTCTTCTCCAAAGCAGATGGATTAAAAATGACCTTCCGCAAACGGGTGTTGCATCCCGGTTCGGCAATCGGGTATCATTTACAAAAGGAGGATGAGGTCTATTATATCATCAGCGGTACAGGCGAAATGCGGATGAATGGTAGAACGTTTCCGGTAAAGGCTGGGGACGCGATCCTGACAAGACCCGGCAGTTCGCATGGACTTAAGCAAACGGGCAAGGATGATTTGGTGATCATCATTACTTACCAAAATGAACCATGAGGGAGTTAGATCTTTTTTATCTGCAAAAAGAAGAGCCGGTCAAAGGCTGCCTGCTATTTTTAAGGCAGCACATACTCCAATTTGATGAAGACATTACCGAAGCATGGAAATACCGGATGCCTTTCTTCTGCTATAAAGGCAAAATGTTCTGCTACGTTTGGATTCATAAGAAAACAGGCCTTCCTTTTCTCGGTATGGTTAATGGCAAATGGCTCGATCATCCGCAATTGATATTCGAGGATCGCGCAAGAATAAAAATATTCCTGCTTGACCCAAACTCAGACCTGCCAATTGAAACCATCGATACTATCCTCAAAATGGGGATTGCGCTTTATGATTAATTGCGGTATTGATGTAGCAAACCGACCAGCACCTTCGTAATACTCTATAAACCAGAATATATGTACAGAAAGCTTATCATACTTTTAATATTCGCTGTATTGTTTTCAGCCTGTACCAAAACCCAGCAAAAAAACTCAGCTTGTGGCACCCAGGTGTGTACAGCTCTTTTTGCTACCATCACAATTAAGTTTTTGGATAAGAATGGAAACCAGATCGTTGTTAATAATTATACGGCTATTAATCAGCGTACAAAGGAAGTTTTACATGATAATAAACTCTTGGCACCGGGTGCATATCCGCCCTACTATGATGTAGCAGATGATAGTGATCTAAAGAAATTATCAGCAGACGGCGACAATATAATCGTGTCCGGAACAGACCCTGCAACAAATCAAGTTAAAACAGCAGTTATTAAAGTTGCGGGAGGTTGTATTTGCCATGTTTCCAAAATATCGGGACCTGATTCTATAGTTTTTGATTAAGCTTATTCCAACACCACCGTTTTATTTTTGTAGATAAATACCCGGTCATCGAACACTACTTTCAGCGCTTTTGCCAATACAGCGGTTTCTATTTCTTTACCAGCCTTCATCATATCACCTGCAGTAAGGGAGTGGTCGGCTGATATGATCTGTTGGGCGATGATTGGCCCTTCATCCAGCTCGTCGGTCACAAAATGTGCCGTTGCGCCTACGAGTTTTACGCCGCGTTCATAAGCCTGTTTGTAGGGATTAGCTCCGGCAAATGCAGGTAAAAACGAGTGATGTATATTGATGATCTTCCGGGGGAAACGGCCCACAAAACCATGGGATAAAATGCGCATGAACTTGGCTAAAACGATGTAATCGTGCTCATAGCGCACCATTATATCCAATATCTGATTTTCAGCTTCAATAGGTGAATTTTCAAAAGGTACATGGTAAAAAGGAACATCGAATCGTTTGCAGATATCCTCAAGATTGGTATAATTGCCGATTACACATTGTACGCTTGCACCCAGTGTTTTAAAGTAATTTCTCACCAAAATATCGGCAAGGCAGTGGTACTCTTTGGTTACCAGGACGATCACTTTTTTTATAGGGTCAGGGTTCACATTTACCAGTGCCCCCGGTGGCAACAATTCCCGGAGCTTTTCTTCAAGAAGTGCCCCCTGGGAATGTTTGTTTACTTCCAACCGCATAAAAAATAAGTTCTCCACTTTATCCACATGCTCATGCATTGACAGAATGTTGTACCCTTCATTCGCCAGCAGGCCCGATATTTTTGCCACCAGCCCGATCTGGTCGGTGCATTGTATAACGATAACCATATTCATAATAAGAACCACAATAATAGGCAATTGCAACTAATATTTATACTTATCTGAAATTGTTTCATGGCCTATTATCTGGTTCATCGACACATATATACTATTAGCCGATACATGCTTTACTGGCAATAATATTTGCTGCAACTTTAATTTGCCAGATGATAATTTAAAGCATGAACCCCAAAAACGCAGACAAACGGCTTTTAGTGCTCCACAACAATAGTGGAATGTCATCGGTAGTGGATGAGATTGTGCTCTATAGCGACGAGGGAGGTAATATGCCTGGTGCGAACGCTGCCTTTCCAAACCTCATACTTCAGGATTGCAAATTGATGGGCGATAGTTGTGTTTTGATTTGTCGCGACCTAAAGGAAGAAGATAAATTAAGGGGAGCGCCTACTATTGTAGCAACTTCATACCGGCCTAAAAATATCGTCCCGCCTGACCTGCCAATGAATGCCCCGGGAACAAAAGTGCAGGACATGCAAAAAATGGCGTCAATGATCAATAATCTGTTGTCCGTTTTTGGATTCACTTACCTGGTGATGAATAAACCAGGTAAAAAGCAGTTCATTTCTACAAAAGGTAAGTGAGGTCGGGTTAACGTTTGATTTAACAGCATCGTCGTGCGTTTAATTACTATTTGACTAAACTGGCTTCTCTCTAAAAGCCTTTTGCCTGGCGCAGCGCTGTATTACCTTCGAAAATCTCTTTTAACACTGAAAGGCTTCGGTTACTCAAACTTGCTTATTGTCCTAAATTTAAATCAAAACAATAATATTTTCAGATAAGCCTTTGATTAAGTTTGTATAGGATTAACTTAAATTCACTGACAATATGTTAAATGAAAGGACAACTCCCATTAGAATGGGTAAGGATGAGTTTAAACAAATTGGTTACCAGTTGATCGATCAGCTATCGACTTTTCTTGATACGATAGAGGATGGGCCTGTAACACCAGGCGAGTCTCCTGGGGATTTACAAAAACTACTTGGAAATGAGGGGCTCCCCGAAACTGGTTCGCCTG
>DATHLW010000132.1:0-2957 GCA_035487675.1 Mucilaginibacter sp.
TCATTCCGATTGCGTAGCGAGGAATCTTCTTCGCCATACAAATCGCCGGCTTAACTCGCCGGCCTATTGGTGCAATCAATAATCAATCAGTGTAATCGTGTACTATAAAATATTAAAACTATTATCAGTTTTTCGGTAAACATTTCTATTTTTGTCAAAAAACATTAACCCTTAAGAATATGAGTTCAACAGAGCATGCTAACGACGAACGCCACTACCTTTTATTAACCGTAGCCATTGTTATTGGGCTGGTAGGAGTATATCTTCGCTTTGCCGGTGATGCGCCTTATTTTTCATGGATAGCAAACGTGATCCTGATAATTGGTGTTGCAATTGCTCTAAAGGGTATTTTTGCTATACTGAAGTAATCCGCATACCATATTAAATGAAAAGCGCTCAGTATTTCTGAGCGCTTTTTTTATGACACAATTATAGGATTATAAGGATTCTCGAGATTATAACAATTTATCGCCTGATTAACTAATCACCGGTTAACTGATCACCAACCCTCACTTCGGCCTATACTTCGACTCACTCAGTATCTTTTGATAATCCTTATCAGCCATTAGCTGTGGTAAACTTACTTCGGGGTGCTTTTCCATATACTGGCGAACGATCTGCCAGCCGGTCCATAATGCTAACTTAGGTGCCGCCTCATTTTTCTCACCTAAGCCTGGTGTAAATGGTGCTTCGCCAATGTATTTCTGTATCTTCTCGTAGTCGCTTTCGTAGAGAAGGTTTTCTTCCAGGAAATACCCCCATATCTGCGATTTAAAATCTTCGCACCATTTCAACTGTTTGCCGGTGTATCCTATTTTAGTGGTATCAGCTACATCAGGCAGCATCATATCCATAAAGTATAGAATCTTACCATTGTATACCATTTTTGAAAGCAGGGTCTTATCCTGTTCATTTTCGGGGAACATATCCTCGCGGGCAATTACTTCAACCACACGTGGGGCGATATTATCAGGAGTAAACCGCCGTGTAATGTAACGGGGCAGGGTTTCGGTAAGTGCAGGGTAAAATCTCGAATCAGCACCCAGGAACATATCCAAACCTATCGCAATATACCCATCTCCAATAGGGGTCTGCAACTGGAAACCTGAAAAATAAGCATATACTTTTGGTAAATTCTTTTTAGGAAAGTAATATTTGATATGCCTGAAAGCATCCGTCACTTCTGCATTTTGTTTATCCATATTCGGATACACAGAATCTACATCATGCTTCAGGTCGGTATATGCCTGTCCATTAAACATCTCGCGCAATGATTTAAAATAGACAGTATCACCAATTGATCCGTATTGCATTACTCGTTCGATGTAGTCAGCATAAAAAGGGCCGTATTTTTTGAACATATAAACCCCCTGGGTATCCATGGGCTTGGTTCGCATCTGGTCAAGGTCGTGGTCAAACCGTTCAATCTTCACATTAACGTCAATATTGCTTACATCAACTTTTTTAGATCGGCCACACGCGGTTAATAGTAAAGAGGTAAGAAAAATTAGGTAAATTTGCTTTGCTTTGATGTAATTGAAGACCATTTTTTGTCGTTTCAACAAAAATATATTTTTAACCTGCATTAACCTAAGCAAATTGACATCTATATAATTATGAAGATCGCGCTGGCACAACTAAACTATCACGTAGGTAATTTTGAGTCGAATACTGCCAAAATTATTGACCATATACACCAGGGAAAACGACAGGGTGCAGACCTCATAGTTTTTGCCGAATTGTGCGTTTGCGGCTACCCTTCACGCGATTTTTTGGAGTTTAAAGAGTTCATCGGTTTGTGTGATGCATCGGCAAAAAAGATCGCAGCAGCTTGCCAGGATATCGCCTGTATTATCGGCCTGCCTACATTTAATAATAACCCCGAAGGTAAGGAGTTAAATAACTCAGCTTATTTTATCGAGAATGGGGAAATCAAGGCAGTCGTCAATAAAGCCTTATTACCTAACTACGATATTTTTGACGAATACCGGTATTTCGAACCGTCGACCCAGTTTAGCTGTATTGACTTTAAGGGCCACCGTATTGCTTTAACCATTTGCGAGGATCTTTGGAACACCATTGAGAACCCTCTGTATGTTACACGCCCGATGGATATGCTGATCGAAGAGCAGCCCGATGTGATGATCAATATTGCGGCATCGCCATTCGCTTATAACCATGATGAGGAACGTATTGCTATCTTAAAAGATAATGCAAAACGTTACCACTTACCATTATTTTATGTCAACCATGTGGGTGCGCAAACTGAACTAATATTCGATGGTGGGTCATTGGTGTTTGATAATGAAGGAGAAATGGTAGATGAACTGCCTTACTTTGAAGAAAACGTGGCTTATTATGAACTGAAGAAGAAAGCCGAGATAAAATTGCTGCAACCAACCACTATGCGGGGTGAAAGACAAAGCAATATCGAACAGATACACCAGGGATTGATATTAGGCATCAGGGATTATTTCTATAAATCGGGATTTAAAAGTGCCATTTTAGGCTTATCTGGAGGGATAGATTCAGCCGTAGTTTGCGCACTAGCTGCAGAGGCGCTTGGCCCGCAGAATGTAATGGCCGTATTACTGCCGTCACGATTCTCCAGCGACCACTCTATAAAAGATGCCGAAGACCTGGTGAAAAACTTGGGCTGTAAACACGAGATCATACCGATAAGGCATATTACCGAGGCATTTGAAAACACACTTCATCCACAGTTTAGTAACCTGCCTTTCAATATTGCTGAGGAGAACATACAATCGCGCAGCCGGGCCGTTGTTTTGATGGCGATGTGTAATAAATTTGGGTATATCCTGCTCAATACATCGAATAAAAGTGAAGCAGCGGTAGGCTATGGCACTTTATATGGCGATATGTGTGGTGGAATATCAGTGATAGGTGATGTTTATAAAACACAGGTTTTTGAGCTGGCCAGGTACCTGAACCGCAAA
>DATHLW010000133.1:0-3303 GCA_035487675.1 Mucilaginibacter sp.
CGTCCACCCAGTATAGATGGGTAAGACGTCAGATCCTCAACAGCTATCACATCAGCCCCCAGACTACGGATAAAAGTTTCCGTTCCGCCGGTTGAATAAATATTCACTCCGAGGCGGTGCAACTCGCGGATGATGGGTTCAAGATTGTCTTTGTAATAAACTGAAATTAAAGCATTTTTTATTTGAACAGGATGGCTCATGGACACACGATTTTTAAAGCGGCAAAGGTAGTGATTAGAGATTAGTTATCAGTGATCAGTAATCAGTTTTTTTGAGAATAGTGATTAGTTAATCAGTGACCGGTTAACCAGTTATCGGTAGTCTGGGAGTTATGATGATTTAAATGGATGATTGCTGTTTCAAATAGTTAATATAACCATTTATGAGTCGCATACATTCATAGCAATTAGCTTGCAGTTTTTCAAAAACTGCTTTATTAATATAACCCTCGTCTAACGCGATAATAAGATGATCAATAGTTTCAGAGGCCGAACCCCGAGCGTTGATAAAAAACTTTCTCGAGTCAATATAGTGAAAACGCCCGTGTCCTTCAGCGATATTATTCCCAACAGATCGGGATGAACGGATCATTTGATCCGACAATCTGTATTTTTCGTCAATCGGGAAACTTTTAACTAATTCAGAAATATCTTTTCGAAGAGCATGAGCCTTTTTCCAGGCTTCAAGGTCAGTAAATCCTCTCATAATATAAGGTTAGGCATTAAAAATATTCTCATTCCACCCAATCACCGATTAACTGATAACTGGTTAACTGGTCACCAACCATCAACTCTTCATCTTCCTCAGCAAACTCTCTATCACTCTTGGGAAGTGCTGGTGCTCCAGTTGCTGGCCTTTGAATTTGATTATTTCGAGGGTGTCACCCGGTTCTATCTTAAAGCGGGATTGATGCAATACTTCGCCTTCGTCAAACTTCTCATTTACGAAGTGGATAGTTATGCCTGACTCTTCTTCTTTAGCAGCGAGTACGGCTTTATGCACATGGTCGCCATACATTCCCTTGCCGCCATATTTGGGTAATAAAGCTGGATGAAGGTTAATAATCTTATTGGGGAATGCTTTGAGCAGATTTTCTGGTACAAGCCATAAGAAACCGGCAAGCACGATCAGGTCTACCTGAAGATTTTTCAATAATTTAATTATGCCGTCTGATTGGTAGAATTCCTCACGGGTAAATATGTGCGATGGTATCTCGAAGTTATCGGCACGCTGCAGCACATAGGCCTGCGGATTATTAGTGAGTATCAATACTACTTCGGCTTCGGAATTGCGTTTGAAATGCTCCATTATTTTCTGGGCATTTGATCCCGAACCGGAAGCAAAAATAGCGATCCTTTTTTTCATTGATGTTGTCGTTTCAGCGGCAAATAAGGTTACCTAAATTTATAAATTGGCTGCAGCAATTCCTATTTTCTCTTCTTGCATCTTTAACCCTTTTCCGCACTTTTTGTTCATCGTTAACAGATATTTTATGTACCCGATGAGTAAAAATGTTCAAACAAACATTAACACGAGTCAAATATAAAATTTTGACACTGTTAAACAAGACATTATTGCGATTTTACCCGAACAAAGCCCCATTGATAAACTGTTCGCGCCTCTGTTGGCGGATAATAGGTTTCCAGGTTACCGGTTTGTAAAACCAATGAATATTGCCCCAGGTTGACGATCCTTGCTGTCAGGAATGGCTTGGAACTTTTTGTTGTATCATTGGCTGCCCTGGTAATGGTGTCCCGGCAAAGTATATTAGCATATAAAAATAGCTTATCTTGAGAAAGAGACCAGGTTCCTTTTACTGACTGAGTCAGGCAATCAAAATTGGTGTATGTGCAGGTTTTATCAGCGTTGAATTTAAACATCTGCGTCAGGTTACAGGCTGTATCCAACGTTACCTGGCTTATTTGACTCGAACCAATAAAATTGGTCTTAGTAACCGATGAAAGCTGCCATTGGTTGCCCGTAATTAGCGTAGCTATGTAATCCTGATTGCTCTTTTTACACGAATTGACCAGTAAGCCGATTGCCACAAAACCACACAGAAATAATAAACGGAATTTAAGTTTCATTTTATAATTAGTCTGCAAAAATAATAAATCAGTGCCAAACAGCTTTGCCGGGCGAATATATAACTATAAAAATTGCTATTTAGTTTAAGCCATTATTTACCGGGTGAAAATAAATTATTATGATTTTATAATTGCAAAAAATCCAAAGCTATCTTATTAAGTTTGCCAGAAGTTCATAGTTTTGGGTAATGAGTATTGAGTAAAATAAATTCAAAAATAACTCAAACTCAAAACTCATTACCATAATATGCATATCCCTTTTGAAAAACTAAAGTCCGAATTTAAACGCGTCTTGCTTTCTATTGATTTTAAAGAAGAGGATGCGGAACAAAGCGCAACCATTTTTGCTGAGAACAGCAGGGATGGGGTGTATACCCACGGGCTTAACCGCTTCCCCATCTTTGTTGAATATGTAAAAAATGGGTTGATTATCCCTAATGTAAGACCTAACAGAACAGGCGGTTTCGACGCCATTGAACAATGGGATGGGCACCTGGGCGTAGGTACTTTAAATGCCACATTCTGTATGGACAGGGCGATCAACCTTGCCCATCAATACAGCATAGGCTGTGTTGCCATAAAAAATACCAACCACTGGATGCGCGGCGGCACCTACGGCTGGCAGGCTGCCGAAGCCGGTTTGATAGGCATATGCTTTACCAATACCATTGCTAATATGCCACCCTGGGGCGGAATAGACGCGCGATTAGGTAATAACCCGCTGGTAATTGCTGTGCCACACAAAGAGGGGCATATTGTATTGGACATGGCCATATCTCAATTTTCTTTCGGGAAGATGAACTTGTACAAAGCAAAAAACGAACAATTGCCTTTACCGGGCGGCTATGATAATAACGGTAACCTGACGACTGATCCTGGTGCTATTATTGAATCGCTGCGGCCATTGCCTATTGGTTTCTGGAAGGGGTCGGGGTTATCTTTGGTACTCGATCTGCTGGCAACGGTACTCAGCCAGGGGCGCTCGACAGGGGACGTAACCAATGGCGGATCAGAATCGGGCGTATCGCAGGTTTTTATTTGCATCAAGCCTGATAGTGGCTCACAAACTGAATCCATTATTAAAAACATTCTCGACTACACTAAAAGCAGCCGGCCAGAAGGCGAAGGAAAAGAAATACTTTACCCGGGAGAAAACACCTTAAGAATACGCAGGAAAAGCCTGGAAGAAGGTGTTTGGGTGGATGAAAAAATATGG
>DATHLW010000134.1:0-6775 GCA_035487675.1 Mucilaginibacter sp.
TCAAGAAATTTTGTATAGCTGGCAATATCGTTATCGTATGGCGACGGTAAAATATCCTTTCCACTTTTATCCTTTAAGAAATCACCATTACTATCAAGTATTACATAAAATGGTTGGGCATTAGCATTAAACCTGGACAACTCTAGGTCCGCCCATTTGCCACCAAGTGTGGTTATTTTCTTACCGCTGTAACTTGATACAAACTGTTCTTTAGGATCTAAATCACTTTTATCGTCGACAACCAATTGTAACAACACAAAATCGTCTCGTAAATGCTTGAACACGGTAGGATTTATCCATACGGTGTTCTCCATTTTGCGGCAATTCACACATGCAAAACCTGTGAAATCTATTAAGATAGGTTTGTGTAACTCTTTGGATACCTGCAAAGCCTGATCATAATCATACCATGCATCAAGGCCTTTTACTCTTAATCGCGTAAATCGGTCGGCGTATTTTCTTTCTTTAATTGATGTTGATTGGGTAGTGGAGGTAGCATTACCTACGTCGGCAGTTCTTGATAAATCAAAATCCTGTGTGGCCGGGGGAGGTAAGAATGCGCTTATTGATTTTAGCGGCGCTCCCCACAGACCTGGAATCATATAAATGACGAAAGCGAAAACTATAATCGCGATAAACAATCGGGGTATAGATAAATGCTGTACATCGCTGTCATGAGAAAATCGAATCTTACCTATAAGATAAAGCCCCATCAATAATCCTATTGCAATCCATAATGACAAAAAAACCTCACGATCAAGCCAGTCCCAATGATATGCAAGATCAACATTTGAAAGAAATTTTAGTGCAAATGCAAGTTCAAGAAAACCCAAAATAACTTTTACACTATTCAGCCATCCGCCAGACTTAGGTAGGCCTTGCATAATTGAAGGGAATAATGCGGAGATGGCAAAAGGTAATCCCAACGCCGTTGAGAAACCAAGAAGACTTACAACAGGAGCAAGTCGGTCACCATCACGAAATGCACTTGCCAAATCTCCCGCAACAACGCCCGCTGTACACGAAAATGAGACAACCACTAACGTGAGGGCCATAAAAAATATCCCAATGATACCACCTTTATCAGATAAACTATCAACTTTGTTTACAAGGGAGCTTGGCAAAACAATTTCAAAAGCACCAAGAAATGATATACCAAATATAACAAGCAATAAAAATATGATAATATTAAAAGTGCCATTCGTTGCAATGTTATTTAAAGTATCAGGGCCAAAAATGATACTAAGAACCATACCAAGCGATACATAAATTATTATGATGGAAAGCATATAAAATAATGCAAAGCCAGCCGCCTTTATTCGGGTGCCCCCAAGTTTTAGAAAAAAACTTACAGTTAACGGTAATAGTGGATAAATACAAGGCATAAGAAAAGCAGCGAACCCTAAAGCTAACCCAATAAGGAATGTTTGCCATAAAGTTTTCGGCATTTCAGGTTTGCTAACTTTTGCTTCAGAAACATGTTTTGCTTTTGCGGCTTCTGCGGCAGCTTTTTTCCTGGCGGCTATACTATCAGCGGCAGTTGGTATAGTAGTAAACTGAACGTCACTTGTTGAAACCGTATCAGCCTGTTTTTTTTGAAAAGCCTGTGCGTGGTTAATACCGGTAAACGAAATAAAAATTACCGTAACAAGAGCTAACCATATCGTTTTCATACAGCTTTTTGAGATCGAAGATGTCATTATCGGTTGGGTTATTTACCTAAAGGGATAGTAAAATCAACATCTTCTGGTGGCAGACATTTTTTGTCGTTGCAGGTCATATATTCCAGTTGGCCTTTTATGGCAGACAGATTACCTGACTTTAATTTTATTTTTTGCTGGAAAGTAACCGTTTTTTCAAAGTAAGTCACATTCATCTTGAATGCCTCCTCATACTTTTTGATAGGTGTAGGCTCACTTGTATTCCCAACCAGTGCATATTCTTTTGACGGGGTAAATTTGAACGAGGTTTTGATTGGGCCACCATCTCCAACATTCAGCGAATAGATATGCCATCCATCCTGGATAGTTGCCCGCAAAAATACGACGGCCTCATTATTATTTAATTTTTTAGCTGCATACGACCATTTTACAGGCGTTTCTATTTGTGCATAAGAAGCCGCACTGATCAGCAATACGGTCATCAAAAGCAATAGTTTTTTCATTCTTATTTTATTTATCCGTTGTTTTTATTCAAAAATTCAATTTCTTTCTGGGTATATTCTGAAGCTCCTGATCCGTTATTTAATATCAAAAAGCCATCATCCCTTACATTTTCTATTATTCCTTCAAAAATCAGGTCGCGGGCTTTAAACATTTTCCGCTCATTTAACCAGTATAGTCGTTCTAGATAAGCTTTCCTTACAAGATCAAACTTCCCGGCTTTCAGGTTCAGGTAAGCTACCTCAATATTTTTGCAAATGTCCGATAATAAAATTTTCAAATCATAATCTCTGCGTAAGATTTGCCTCAATGATACCGGATTCGGCACATCTAACGGAAAAACTTCCTGATTAATATTTAATCCTATGCCAATGACTGAATTTTTTATTTGGCCGCCCTGCACCATGTTTTCTATCAGGATACCACCCAGTTTGTCATCGGCATAATAAATATCATTTGGCCATTTAATTTTTAATTGATTGCCCAAAAGCGGCGTAATTGCATTAATAATGCCCAAACTTACAGCCCTGGTCAAGTCAAACTGCTGCGCCAGCGGTAAAAAAACAGGTTTTAGCAATATACTAAAGGTCAGATTTTTGCCGTCTTCACTATGCCAGCGGTTTTGCTGCTGGCCCCGGCCTGCATACTGGCTTTCTGCCATAATGACCGTTCCTTCGGAAAATGGCTTGGAATTTGACAGTGATTCCTTGAGGAAATTGTTGGTTGAATCAATTTGTTTAATTGTGATTAAATTTTGTCCAACAAATAATCCTGAAAATATGTTATTTTGCAAAGTAATAATGTGTAAACAAGATTGTTCAAAACTAACTCTTTTTGATGGTAAAAAACAAAGTGCTAAGTGAATCCGCTTATCTTTCTGAATTAGCCATATACGGCATCCAGGAAAAAAAGGGAAATGATATTGTGAGGTTAGACCTTCGAAATATATTTAGTTCGGTATCTGATTACTTTGTGATTTGCCATGCCGATTCATCCACACAGGTAAAAGCTATAGCCAATAGCGTAGAAGAAGAAATTTTTAAGGCGACACAACAGGAACCCTGGCGCAAGGAGGGGCTTGAGTATGGTGAATGGATACTGCTGGATTACATAGATGTAGTAGTACATATTTTCAGGACCGACAAGCGCGAATATTATGGGGTAGAGGATTTGTGGGGTGATGCGGAAATCAAATTTTATAAAAGCGCTTAAAAAAAACTCCGTCACAGAACCGTAAAGACATGCGTCTTGTGCACAGCCCCCTTAACAATTATAAATTAATGATCGTAAGTTTGATCTAATAAAGAAATGAAAGATAATAAATCAGAGAGTCCAAAACCAATACGGAAAATACCTAATAAGAAAATGGCACCCAAACCACCAAAATTTAATATTATGTGGCTTTATGCCATTGTTATATTGGTGTTGCTGGGTGTTGGATATTTATCGAGCAACCCGGTTGTAAAGACCATCAGCTACCAATTTTTTGATTCCAATATATTAAAAAACCACGATGCCGAAAAACTGGTTGCATATAAGAATGGTGATTTAGTGGTAGTGGAAGTTTATATTAAGAAAGAAAGCCTTAACAAGCCACAATATAACGATGTTCGGGATCAAAAGTCTTTTACCGGCACAGCTAATAACGGACCGCAGTATCAGTTTACAGATGCTTCTTACGAAAGTCTGAAGCAAACGGTAACAAATGCCGAGAAAGACCTTCCGGATTCACAAAGAACACCTATTGAGTTTACACAGCACGAAAGCATATTAGGAAACTGGCTGGTGCAGGGTATTATTATGGTAGTTTTATTTGCCGCTGTATGGATATTCATTATGCGTCGCATGTCAGGCGGAAGCGGTGGTGGTCCGGGCGGCCAGATATTTAACATTGGTAAGTCAAAAGCTACATTATTTGATAAAGAGGCACAGGTATCCGTTACCTTTAACGATGTTGCAGGCCTTGAAGAAGCCAAGCAGGAAGTAATGGAAATTGTGGATTTCCTGAAAAACCCTAAAAAATACACTAACCTGGGAGGTAAAATTCCTAAGGGTGCATTATTGATCGGTTCGCCTGGTACAGGTAAAACCCTGCTTGCAAAAGCCGTCGCCGGCGAAGCGCAGGTACCATTCTTCTCCCTGTCCGGTTCTGACTTTGTGGAAATGTTTGTAGGTGTGGGTGCTTCACGTGTGCGTGACCTGTTCCGCCAGGCAAAAGATAAAGCGCCATGTATCATATTTATTGACGAGATCGATGCTATCGGCCGGGCCCGTGGCAAAAACAATATAGTAGGTGGTAACGACGAGCGTGAAAATACACTGAACCAGTTGCTGGTTGAGATGGATGGTTTCGGTACCGATTCAGGTATCATCATCCTGGCTGCTACCAACCGTCCGGATGTATTGGACTCTGCTCTGTTACGTCCTGGCCGTTTTGACAGGCAGGTATCTATTGATAAACCGGACCTGATAGGCCGCGAACAGATATTTAAGGTGCATTTAAAACCGGTTAAGTTGGCAGAGGGTGTTGATGCGAAAAAATTATCGGCCCAAACCCCTGGTTTTGCCGGTGCAGAAATTGCCAACGTTTGTAATGAGGCCGCACTGATTGCTGCCCGTAAAAATAAAGAAGCGGTTGACATGCAGGATTTCCAGGATGCGATTGACCGTGTAATAGGGGGCCTGGAAAAAAAGAACAAGATCATATCACCTGAAGAAAAACGTATTGTGGCTTATCACGAAGCAGGCCACGCTATTGCAGGCTGGTTCCTTGAACATGCTGATCCGCTGGTGAAGGTTTCTATTGTTCCGCGTGGTGTTGCAGCTTTAGGGTATGCACAATACCTGCCGAAAGAGCAATTCCTGTATACAACAGAACAATTAGAAGATGGTATGTGCATGACGATGGGTGGCCGTGTTGCAGAGGATATTACATTCGGTAAAATTTCGACCGGCGCGCAAAACGACCTTGAAAGGATCACCAAGCTGGCTTATGCAATGGTGACCATATATGGTATGAATGAGAAAGTGGGTAATGTATCCTTTAATGATACACAAGGCGAATACCAGTTTAATAAACCATATTCCGAAAAAACCTCTGAACTGATAGACCAGGAAGTACGTAACCAAATTAATGAGGTGTATGCCCGTACCAAAAAGTTGCTTACTGATAAACGGGAAGGTTTAATAAAATTAGCTGACAAGTTATTGGAGAAAGAAATTTTATTCCAATCAGATTTGGAAGAAATTTTAGGTAAGCGTCCGTTTGAACACCGTACTACTTATGATGAATTTGTAAATGGTACTGATGAATCAAACCAGGAAGCAGCAGCCGGGAACCTTGTACATGAAGGCATTGCCGATCATTCCGGCACCTTCAACAGAAATCCTGAAGAAAAAGACGCCAAAGGCGATAAAGAATAATGTTAGCGGAAAGCAAAATGCAGAAAGGCCAAAGCAATTTACCTTTCTGCTTTCTGCTTTTGCCTTTTAGCTTAAGAAATGAGGGATATTACAACACCAAAAGAAAAACTGCTAAAAAAGATACGCAAGGCTTTGCTTGAGAAAAGGGACAACCCTTATCCTAACCTTGAAGACCTCCCCCATTACCCTCCTAATGATGAATTATTGGAAGTAACTTTTGCCCAGGAATTTGCGGCGGTATCGGGGCAGTTTGTTTTTTGTGAAGACGAACTGCAGGCTATTGAGAACTTACTGAACCTTGCCGATCAGCATAAATGGCATAAAATATATTGCTGGGAGCCTGTGTTGCAGGACCTGCTAACCCGGTACGATTTCCCATTCTTTGAGACCGATAAAGATTTTGAACAAGCTGAAGTAGGTATTACATTATGCGAAGCGCTAGTTGCCCGCAATGGTAGTATTATGCTGTCCAATTCCGGGATGGCGGGGCGCAGGCTAAGCATTTATCCACCAGTGCACATTGTATTGGCATATACATCTCAATTGGTTCCGGATTTGAAAGATGGTTTTAAACTGCTTAAAGATAAGTACGGCAATCAATTGCCGTCGATGGTCACTACCGTTACCGGTCCGAGCCGCACTGCCGACATCGAAAAAACGCTTGTATTGGGTGCCCATGGCCCTAAGGAGCTGTTTGTTTTTCTGCTGGATGGCTAAGTGATCCCCCTCATTTATCTGATAATTTTCCACACAAATTTTTAATGTTTTCCACATAAAATACCGTTAAAACACGGTAAAAAAAATCGTTTCTTTGATTGTATATTGTGCGGAATTAATCAACCAAACCCCTAACTCAAAAAACTATGGCATCACCCATTGACCCCACATTAGCTAAGAGCTTAATCAAGGAATTTCGTACTCAAAACCAGGCAGCTGCAGAGCACGCGTTAAAAACCCCTGAAGGACATGATCTTCACGGCTTTTTTATTAACCGCGAAAGCTTAGAAAGTATTCTTAGTGATCCTAAAGTTGTTGGAATAAGTTTGCATCATGCAAAACATCCGGATTTTGCCGGAAAGGAAGGAAATGTATACACAACTGTGATGGTAGGTGCCGTACCTAATACGGCTCCGGGCGCAACCGAACCCTATGTAAGCAGCGGGGATTATTATGACCAAATCCCAATTTGC
>DATHLW010000135.1:0-3117 GCA_035487675.1 Mucilaginibacter sp.
GGCACCCCTTAAAATAGCAATAGCCAGGCCTCGCGCCCAGCTACTGTTATCTAATTAATTTAACTACTATGTATTGGGGCAACAATAGTGCCAGTGGTTTTTATTTTAAGAAAAAAAATTAACTTTATTGATAATTACTCTTGCAATACCCAGTACGGATATTCTTTATTCATCATAAAAAGGCTGATCGCTTCCAGGCTGCAATCCATATGGAAACCGCTGCAGCAACAGCTTATTTTTAGCTCATTTCCTGTAGCTTCTACTAGCGGATGAACATCGTGCACCGGGCATACCCGGCTCTCAATAATTAGTTTAATGGTATCGGCTGATTCCATAGCAAAAAGCTTTGGTTTCTATAATAACCAATTTTTTAATTAATGGTTTAGAATATTTCAATAAATTTAATTTGGTATTGCAGGAAGGGGGAGTGAAATCGGGAAAATGTTTTCTTCACCCTCTTTGCATAGCAGAGAGGGTCGACGAGCGCAGCGATGTCGGGGTGAGTTGAATATGCGATTTGCTCAGCCACGCCATTTTTATATTTTTGATTCATGCCTAACATTATCGATATATGCCGCGAACTAAGAAAAAAACAAACGCCTGCCGAACAGCTTTTATGGGAACAGCTTAGAAACAGAAAATTGTTTGATAAGAAGTTTCTAAGACAACATCCAATATGTGGTTACTCGGCTTTTGGTAAAAACTTGTACTACATCCCGGATTTCTATTGTCACGAAGCAAAACTGGTGGTTGAGGCTGACGGCCCTGTTCATCTGTTTAAAAAGCAGTATGATAAAAACAGGGATGAAGTACTTGCTGGTTTGGGCTTGACAATTTTGAGATTTACTAATGATGATATTGTTGGGGATTTGGACAGGGTTTTGAATAGTATAAGGGGCAATATGGCAGAGCGGTGATGCATTGCGCAGAGTCGACTCACCCGGTCTTTGCTGCGCTCGACCACCCTCTCTGCTTCGCAAAGAGGGTTATATTTTTATACAGGAATGGATTTTACCCCTTTATGCGCAGCGATGTCGGGGTGAGTTGAATAGGGCACTCCCAATCACTTCGTACCTCCCGCATAAGTTATCTTAAAAATCACCCCTTTCAAATCATCCGCTACATAAAGCGCACCATCAGGGCCCTGGGCTATTCCCATTGGGCGGTGCTGGATGGGGCCTGATGGTTTGTTGAGGTCGATGCCTGAAAAATTATCGGCAAATATTTCCCAATTACCATACGGTTTGCCGTTTTTAAAGGGCACAAAAGCAACCAGGAAACCTTTTTTTAGTTGGGGCGATTGATTATGAAAAACAATGAAAGCGCCGTTCTTATATCTTTCGGGAAATTGATCGCCGGTATAAAACAGCAGGTCGTTTGGAGCAAGGTGGGCCGGGAAAGCAGCAATTGGGTCGAGGAATTTGCCTTCGACGGTCTTTTTACCATCGCCACCGTATTCGGGGGATAGAATTTTCTTTTTCTGGAAATGGTCGTAGTATACAAAGGGCCAGCCGGCATTGTCGCCTTTATGCAGTTCGTACATGGTTTCGGCAGGTAATAGTCCGCTTTGTTTAGGCGTATAATACTGTGGGAACTTATCGTCAAACGGTCCGCGGCCATGCTGCATAGCAAACAGGGTGTTGGTGCTGGTGTTCCAATCTACACCCACCACATTTTTCAACCCTATGGCATAATGCACGCCATCGCTATAGCTTTGGTTCGGTTTATCGGCCTTAAACTGCCATATCCCGCCAACCGAATCCAGTAGGGGACAGCCGGGCATCCCTTCGCCCGAGCCTTCTTTGCGGCAGGTCTCATTAGAAGAACCAACAGTTACATACAGGTTGCCCTGGTCATCTAAAGCGATCGATTTGGAATTATCGCGCTTTTTATCGACCAATCCTTTCACTATCAACTCCGCTTTGGCGGTATCAGCCACTTCTTCTTTATCGTTCAGCTTATAGCGGTACACGCCCGAATTGGAAGAGGAGTAGAGGTAGCCATTTTTGATAAGGATGCCCGTACCCGGATAACCCGCAAAAGCCGTTTTCTTTTCCATCACACCATCGTGGTCAGTATCTGTGAGGAAGATGATGCCTTTGCCATCTTTTAGTGCACTTAGTTTTACGTAGATATCGCCTTCTTTATTCACCGCCAGGTGCCTTAACGGTCCGAGCGAGTCGGCAATGACGGTAGCCGAAAAACCAGCAGGCAAAGCCAGGTTGGCTTTCCGTAAAGCAGCTTTTTTAGCGTTTTCATCTGTTTTACTATAGTTACAAGCTGAAATGGCCAGTGCAAAACAGAGGGCGGATAAAACTATCTTGTTCATGTTATAGGAAGTGCTTGGTTTTTAATCGTTTTAGGCAAAGCTATTAAAAATTGTAGCTGTCATAAGTGCAATTTAAATGCATAGCGGGATTGTTACGAAGGCCGTCAGTGCCAAAATTTGTTCCTCCAATCCGTTTGTTCGGCCTTGGCTAAAAATGTCCAGGCAACAATACGGCTTACTTTTTGTCCATGGGTCATGCTAATGGTTTTAACATCCAGGGCATTAACCTTTTTAAGTTCCCTATAGATAATTGGCAGGGTGTCTTTTTTCGATACTAATGTCGAGAACCATAAGCATTGCTGTGCTGCCAGGGCGCTTTGCTCAACCATTCGGCGTATAAATCCTGCTTCGCCGCCATAGCACCATAGCTCTGTCTTTTGGCCGCCAAAATTTAGAGCAGTGGCTTGTTTATTGATCCCCAATTTCTTCCATTTTGTAGCTGTGGAGATCTGCGCCTCCTGTAAAGATGCATGAAAAGGGGGATTACACATCGTAACGTCAAAACCTTCTCCCTGTTTAATAATACCTTTAAAAATATTTGCCTTATTGGCCTGTAACCGTAATATGATCTTATCCTGGAAACCCTTGTTCAATGAAACGATATCCTTTGCCGACCGGATCGCTAAGGGGTCAATATCGGTACCAACAAATCGCCAGTCGTAAACACTGACACCGATTAAAGGATAAACACAATTTGCCCCCGTGCCTATATCCAAAACGTGTATTTTCTCGCCCCGGGGAATAATACCATTGTTGATCTCAGCTAACAGATCAGCCACGTGATGGAT
>DATHLW010000136.1:0-2041 GCA_035487675.1 Mucilaginibacter sp.
GCCGGGTATATATAATAGTAAATGAAACTGGCTCAAACCTTAATTTGAGCGGTTCTTATATAGGATTTAACGCCGGTGGCAGCACTATTGTTTCACCAACCAGCTCAATTACTATTCAATCAAATGGTACAAGTTGGTACAGGATACAATAATAAAATTCATAACAATTAAAAACTGTTGAGAATACTAAAAAGTAAAATTTTTTATGATCCCCAAATGATTCGTGAAGAATGCCCTTTCTTTTAAAATATCTTCTCCTTTTTTTCCTGCTTTTTACAAGCAGTGTTGCTTGTATTGCACAAACCGGTTTTTACATTCCTAAATCAGGTAAGGTTTTTTTTAAAGGAGATACCGCTACTATTTTTTCAAACGTCATTAACCAGGGACATTTAGGTATTGGCAAAAATGCATTTGTAAACTTTACAGGGAAAATCTGGAAAAACGATCCTCAGTCACTCGTCACCGATGAAAGTAATTCAGGTAATGGTGTTATCGGAACCGGCGGATGGATCCGTTTTCTTTCTGACAGTTTTCGTCAGCAAATTGATGGAGGTTACAATGCGGCTATAAAATCAGGCCCTTCCTTTCCCAATCTTATCATTCAGAATTCCGTGGGTGTTGAATTATCTCAAAGCAATGCAAAAGTGAGAAGGCAGTTTAATTTTTCAAAAGGTCTTGTGTATTTGAAGGATTATATTTTTACAGTTGGAGACAGGGACCCGGGAAAAATTAACGGTTATGATTCGTTGAGATATTTTGTTACAAACAATAAACCCGGAAGCGGATTATTGATGAGAGAAAACATTCGCCGCAGCGATGGTCAGGTGGCGTTTCCTATAGGCAGCAAAATAAATTCTTATACACCGGCAACTATATTGAGCGACTCTCTTCAAAATGACGACTATTATGCAAATGTTTTTGATAGTGTAAGATCAAATTTGTTCACAGGAACTGGCTTATCAAAGGAGAGCGTAAATAAAACCTGGGAGATCGGCAAAAGATCAGGACCCGGTAATGATAATGTTTCCATAACGCTGCAACATGATAATAATGATGAAGGAAGTTTGTTCAGGGCAAATAAGCAATATGCCTATGTATCTATGTTTAATGGCACAGGTTGGGATACATCATACCCGCAAAACTATCCCGGGACCGGGTTCATCACCACAGGGTCTGCACTGATAAACAGTGGCACAAACAGCAGGGTATTAAATCCATTACCGGCTACTTCTTATTTTACAAAATTAACCGGCTCTGGCATTCCTCCGGCAAACAAAACCAATCTTTGGTTCAATGCTTATCGTTTGGATACCGGAAATGTGTATACTTACTGGAAAACAAATCCTGAAATAAATGTGAAGCTTTTTGTTGTACAGCGGATGTTAAGCAATGAAACCAGTTTCAGAAATGTAGCCACTGTTGCTTCAAAGTCAGCTTCAGGCTATAGTTATGTTGAGCTTGATTATTCTGCCATTGATCCCAATAATTACAGGGGCATTAGCTTTTATCGCCTCCTGATGCTCAGCTATACCCGCGATTCAACTTACTCTGATACGGTTGCAGTAGGCAACAAGGCCGGTCAATACAACTTCATGATATGGCCCAATCCAACACCGAACGTCTTTTACATAAGTATTGATAAAACTCGTCCTGTAAAAGCGATCGTTATATGGAATGCAATCGGTCAAAAGATGAGAGAAGAATATCCAAATGGTCGCACAATCATTCAAATGAGTGGCCTGATATCCGGTACCTATTTTGTAGGTGTTGTACTGACATCAAATTATATTATTGAAACAAAGAAACTGGTAGTGGCGGGACACTAGTTACGACAAAAGACTATAGAAGACTTACAAAGAAATTATAAAGGATTTCTCCCAAGTACATCAAGGACTGCTTCATGTTAAGTTCATAGTAACCTCGATGCTTACGTTTTGCTTCAGGTTGTGTTAATGTCAATGAAAACTTGTTTGTCGCGAGCCACGCGAGAAGCCCGATATTGGAGGCAGGCGTATTGTGGGTTAGACAAATATCAATTGCG
>DATHLW010000137.1:0-9956 GCA_035487675.1 Mucilaginibacter sp.
ACATCAAAATACAACCTGCAAATATTAACCAGACTTTAGCCTCTGTTGAACGTTTATGGAACAGTACATTTCCTGACGGCCTGTATGAATATCAGTTCCTGGACGAAAAAATTGCTAACTTTTATAAAAGTGAAGATCAGCTTTCCCAGCTTTATAAAATATTTGCAGGGATCGCCATCTTTATTTCCTGTTTAGGTTTATATGGCCTGGTATCATTTATGGCTGTTCAGCGCACTAAGGAGGTGGGTATCCGTAAAACTTTGGGCGCCTCAGTAAGTCACATTGTATATCTGTTCTCTAAAGAGTTCACCATACTCATTGTGGTGGCATTTGCCATCTCAGCGCCTGTCGGCTATTATTTTATGCATAAATGGCTGCAGGCTTTTACTTATCGGATACCTATCGGCCCCGGAATATTTGTACTGGCTATCATGGGTTCAGTAGCTATCGCCTGGATAACAGTAGGATATAAAGCGATAAAAGCTGCATTGGCAAATCCGGTGAAGAGTTTGCGTTCGGAGTGATTAGAAATCAGTGATCAGTTAATCGGTGATTAGTTATCAGGATAAGAGTTCTTTTTATAAGATGAACTCCTACCTTATTTAACTACTGTGGCTTACTAATTCCTGATCTCTAGTTAACTAATCACTGATCAACTAACACCCCAACTGTATCATAACCGTACGCACCCTGTTACATAAGCGAACACTAAACAAAACCAAACATTGTATAACTTATTGATATATAGTTAATTGAAACTTTGGTATGTTATTCATTGTTTAATGCCAAAATGAATTAGTATTATTAAATCAATAATCAATTAATTCATTCACAATTCAACTTTTATAAAATGTTATCATTACAACACGTTACCAAATATTACCAGGCTGGCGGAAACAAGAATTATGTACTGAACGATGTTAGCCTTGAGGTGGATGAAGGCGAATTTATCTCCATCATGGGCCCATCGGGGTCCGGTAAATCCACTTTACTAAATGTGATCGGGATGCTGGATGATCCATCAGAAGGCTATCATTACTTTATGGGACAGGCTGTTCACCAGCTCAAAGAAAAACAGCGTTCAGCTTTATATAAACAATATATCGGTTTCGTTTTTCAGGCATATCACCTTATTGATGAGCTTACTGTTTACGAAAACATCGAAACCCCGTTAATCTATCAAGATGTAAAAGGATCTGAACGCAAAGCTATGGTGGCCGATATGCTGGACAGATTCCAGATCGTAGGTAAAAAGGATCTGTTTCCTGCGCAATTATCGGGTGGTCAGCAGCAATTGGTTGGTATTGCCCGTGCATTAATTGCAAAACCTAAATTATTACTGGCCGATGAGCCAACCGGTAACCTGAACTCTAAACAAGGCGAAGAAATAATGGCGCTATTTAAAAAATTAAATAAAGAGGACGGGGTAACCATTATCCAGGTAACACACTCCGAAAAAAATGCGGAGTATGGTACACGTATTGTCGATCTTCTGGATGGTAAAATTAGTTCCTCAAGAAAATTCTGATCTACAAATAATAGAAATTATACAATGCGATTTAGTAAATACATATTAATTCTTCTTTTTATAACCGGCACTATTTTAGCAAATGCCCAGCAAAAGGATACCAGTGCATTATTTACACTGCAAAGGTGCCTTGATATTGCTGTGAAAAACAATTTACAGGTAAAGCAAAGCGGATTAAGTTCGCAGACCGCTCATATTGATCTGGAACAAGCAAAAGAAAATTTATTGCCGGCAATAAATGGCAATGCCAATCGCCAGCTAAGCCAGGGACGTGGTATCAACTCTGTTACTAATACTTACGTAAACCAATCTCAAACAAATGACAGTTACAATCTGAATGGTAGTTTGACCTTGTTTAATGGATTTGCATTGCAAAATGCTATCAAAGCAGCTTCATTAGCATACCAGGCCGGAAAAATGGATTTTCAGTCGGCAAAAGATGTGGTTACTGTTAATGTTATAACCGGCTATTTGGCAATACTCGACGATCAGGAAATACTATCTGCAACTAAAAGCCAGTTAACAGTTGCGAAAGAAACTGTTGACAGATCGGAAATATTAGAAAAGCAAGGGGCCAATAAGGCAGCATCTGACCTGACAGATTTTAAAGGACAACTCGCATCCAGCCAGGTTGCTATTGTTAATGCACAAAATTCACTGGACGCAGCTAAGCTCAATTTATTTCAGCTGATGAATATCTCTTTCAAACCTGGTGTTGAATTCCAGGCATTAAACGCAGAAGATCTAACCGGCGAATATGGATCTAATCCCGATCAGATTTATGAAACGGCTCTACAGCAATTGTCAGTGGTGAAAGCTGCCACATTAAGACGTCAAAGCGCCGAAAAGACACTTAAGGCTACTAAGGGACTTTTATTACCATCTTTAAGCTTAAATGGGGGACTATTCACTACCTATTCGAGCACTGCGACAAAATCAGTATTTATTGACTCAGTAAGTAATGGTGTAAAAGGTTTATATGCAAATGGGCCATCGGGAAAAGAATCTATTATTAGCACTACGGCTAATAACAATATCCAAAAAATAGGCTATGGAGATCAGTTCAAAAACAATTATGGCACTTTTGTACAGCTTGGTATCAATATCCCGATATTCACAAATCGCATCAAATATAACAATATGTCTAAGGCAAAAATCAATTTATTGAGCTACCAAAATATTGAAGATAATACCAAAGTTCAGTTAAAGCAAAATATAGAGCAGGCTTATTATAACATGAGCTCAGCTTATAAAAGATATCAGGCATTGACTGAACAGGTAAGAGCATATACCGAAAGCTTCCGTATATATAAGCTCCGTTTTGATGAAGGTGTAATAACTTCTGTTGATTACATCATAGCAAAAAATAACCTTGACGCCGCCACAGTTAATATGATCAGCGCCAGGTATGATTATTTTATAGACAGCAAGATTTTGGATTACTATCAGGGTAAATTATCATTACAATAATTATTAGCCGACTGCATCTTTTAACAATTCCTTTAGGCTCAAAATCCGGTTTTGTGGAAATATAAACTATAATTTGTTTATTTAATATTATGCGTATTGTATAAAGCAAGCTAAATTTAAGGGCTAATTAAAACCATGTTTAAAAAAGCCCTTTTAATATTAATCTGTGTTTTTATATTACTCCATTCGGGCGTTTATGCACAGCTAAAAACAGACAGTGGAAAATACAAAATACGTCTTAACCAGATCGGTTTTTATCCTGATGCACCCAAGACTGCTATTGTATTAGCAAATAAACCAGGCAACTTTTCCCTTCAAACCCCGGATAAGAAGACAACATTCAAGGGGGTACTCAAAAAGTCCATTCAACCCGATTTTGCCGGCCAATATACCTGGATTGCTGATTTCTCTGCTTACCATAAACCCGGGAAATATGTTCTAAATATTCCGGGTGTGGGGACTTCATATACCTTTAGTATTTCCAGAAATGTGCATCAACAAGTAGCGGATGCTTCTATCAAGGCATTTTACTTTGCAAGGGCATCAACCCCTCTTTTAGAAAAGTATGCCGGCAAATGGCATCGTGCGGCGGGCCACCCTGATAATAAAGTATTGGTGCATGCTTCGGCTGTAAGTCAGGGGCGACCGGAAGGTTCCTTTGTTTCTTCGCCACGTGGCTGGTATGATGCTGGTGATTATAATAAGTATATTGTCAACAGTGGCATTTCAACTTATACTTTGTTGTCGCTTTACGAAGACTTTCCGGAGTATATGAAAACCGTTAAACTAAATATCCCGGAAAGCGGAAACGGTATCCCTGATCTGTTAAATGAAACCCTTTGGAACTTGCGTTGGATGTTAACCATGCAGGACTCAATTGATGGCGGTGTGTACCACAAGCTGACAAATGCCGCTTTCGATAAAATGGAAATGCCGGATAAAGCGACCGAGCCGCGTTACATTATACAAAAAAGTACCGCTGCAACTCTTGATTTTGCAGCTGTTATGGCACAATCCTCAAGAGTATTCAGGCATTATCAAACAGAATTGCCTGGTTTTGCAGATTCCTGTCGTGAGGCGGCGCTTAAAGCATGGGAGTGGGCCACGGTAAATCCGCACATTATTTATAACAAGTATGTACTGAATGACAATTTTAAACCGAAAATAACTACCGGCGATTATGGCGACGGCGATGTGAGGGACGAATTTATATGGGCGGCATCCGAGTTGTTTGTAACCTTGAAGGATATAAAATATGCCCAAAAAATAAACTTAATCCCCGATACCAAAATGCCTTTGCCTTCCTGGAGCCAGGTGCGTGTATTGGGTTATTATTCTATAGCAAGAAATAGCGAACGTATATCGAATACCGGTTACAAAAATATTCTCGAAATAAAAAAGCGAATAGTTGACTATGCTAATACTTTGATAAAAGATGCTAATAAAACGGCCTATAGAGCGGTGATGTATAAAAAGAGGGCCAATTTTATATGGGGCAGTAACTCGGTTGCGGCTAACCAGGGCATTGCATTGATACAAGCATATAAAATTACCGGCGATAAAAAATATCTTAAAAATGCATTGGATAACCTAGATTACATTTTGGGCAGAAATGGGATTGGTTATTCATTTGTAACGGGCTATGGAAGTAAAACACCCATGCACCCGCATCACCGTCCATCAGTTGCCGACGGCATAGTTGACCCTGTCCCTGGTTTACTGGCTGGAGGAGCAAACCCCGGAATGGAAGACCACATAGCCCTTCCGTCAACCGTTCCTGACGAGGCTTATATTGATAACGATCAGGCATATTCGGTAAATGAAGTCGCCATTAACTGGAATTCACCATTAGCGTACTTAGTCAACGCTCTTGAGGCTTTACAAAACAATATAAGTAATTAATAAACAAATCACTACACCAATTATATTAAACTTATTATTAAACCAAACCCAAATCATGAGACGGATATTTTTAACCATTATTAGCCTCGTTCTTCTTACCGTAACGGTATTGGCCCAGGCGCAAAAACACGCCAGTGTACTCGATAAAAAAGTCGATGTATTGATCGCAAAGATGACGCTGGAGGAAAAAGTCGGGCAAATGACTGAAGTAACGCTGGATGTTGTATCAAAAAGCAACGCCAGTTCGCACCAGCTTGATCCCGATAAATTAAAAGAGGCAATCATGAAATATCATGTTGGCTCAATTTTAAACGTAAGCGGTTTTGCTTATGACCGTAAACACTGGTATGAAGTTATTTCACAGATTCAGGCAGAAGCAGGTAAAGATCGATTGAAAATCCCTGTTATCTATGGTATCGATGCCATTCATGGAGTAACTTATACATTAGGCAGCACACTTTTCCCGCAGGAAATTGCTATGGCGGCTACATTTAATCGTGATATTGTGCACAAAGCGGGGGAGATCACTGCTTATGAAACACGTGCAAGCTATATTCCATGGAACTATTCTCCGGTGCTGGATCTGGGAAAATCACCACTTTGGCCTAGAATTTACGAAACTTTTGGTGAAGACCCTTATTTGGTGAAAACGATGGGAGCATCTATTATCACTGGCTACCAGGGTAGTAATGTTGGCGACAAATACCATGTAGCTGCCTGCATGAAACATTATTTGGGTTATAGCTACCCTTTAAGCGGAAAAGATCGTACCCCTGCATGGATACCCGATCGTTATATGCGCGAATATTTCCTGCCTCCATTTGCCGAAGCTGTAAAAGCAGGGGCAAAAACATTAATGATCAATTCGGGTGAAATAAACGGTGTTCCTATTCATGGAAGTAAATATATGCTGACCGATGTACTGCGCGGCGAACTGCATTTTGATGGTATAGCAGTAACCGATTGGAGGGATATTCAATATTTACACGATCGCCATCATATCGCCGCTACCCAAAAAGACGCGGTGATGATAGCTATAAATGCGGGTATCGATATGAGTATGGTACCGTATGATTACACTTTCTTCACCTATTTGGTTGAACTGGTAAAGGAAGGCAAAGTACCGATGAGCCGCATTAACGAAGCGGTGCATCGTATATTAAAGGTTAAGTATGAATTAGGCTTATTTGAACGCCCGGTGGGCAATCCTGATGATTATCCTAAGTTCGGATCGGATGAATTTCGTAGTGTAAGCCTGCAAGCAGCTACAGAAGCTATTACGTTATTAAAGAACAACAATAATGTATTGCCGCTAAAAAAGAATATCAAAGTATTGGTAACCGGCCCTACAGCTAATACCATGCGTTCGTTGGATGGTGGATGGAGCTATAACTGGCAGGGAGATTTGGCTGATAAACTGGCTGTTGGTAAGAATACTATACTTAAAGCTATCGAACAGAAAATAGGAAAAGATAATGTCACTTATCAGCCCGGAACTTCATTTGATCAGTTACAAAATGTGGATGGTGTGGTATCTGCAGCAAAGAATGCAGATGCGATTGTACTCTGCCTTGGCGAATTATCTTATACTGAAAACGTAGGTAATATTGATGACCTGAATTTACCTGCCGCCCAAACCCAATTAGCTTTGGAACTAGCTAAAACAGGCAAACCAATTATATTGGTATTGGCTGAAGGCCGCCCGAGAATAGTTACTGAAGCGGAAAGCCATTCAGCAGCTACCATAATGGCCTATCTTTCGGGCAATGAAGGTGGCGACGCGTTGGCTAATATTTTATTTGGCGATGCAAACCCTTCTGGTAGATTATCTATTACTTATCCAAGATATACCAATTCACTAAATAGTTACTATCGCAAGAATTTAGAGAATGGTAACCCTGACGATAAACACGGTTATAATCCGTTATATGAGTTTGGTACAGGGTTAAGTTATACTACTTTTAGCTATACCAACCTGCATATCAGCAAACCCGAGCTGAATGATGGTGAAACTTTAACTATTAGCGTTGATGTTAAAAATACAGGTGCACTTGAAGGAAAAGAATCTGTTTTATTATACACCGGTCAAATGTACGCCAGTATATCCCCTGATTTTAAAAGGTTAAGAGCTTATAATAAGATCGACCTGAAACCCGGCGAAGTTAAAACTGTGACCTTTAAAATAACACCCAAAGACCTTGCTTTTGTAAATGATGTAAGCAAAACGGTTACGGAGGCAGGAGACTTTAAGATCATGATCGGGGATCAAACAATTGGTTTTAAATATATTAGTACTACAGTTCCGTCAAGAACAGGAAGGTTATAAATTGTTTACAATCTAATTTATTCCGGTGATGATTTGATAGTCATCACCGGAGTAAAATATGTTAAAGAATAGCAGTTACGATAAACAGTGTAGCTATACAAAAAGTAAAAGCCGCAAAATACATAAACCACATTCCGATTATCTTGGTGATCGTTCTAAAGGCGCTGCGATGATACACTACCCGTAATGAACGATAGATATACCACATTACGTAGAGCGATGCCAGCGAATTCAGCCAGCCTATAACTCCCCAGCCTGAAGGTATTGTCAACTGAAGCAAAATAAATATGCCGAGAAACAAGAATAGGAAGCAATGAAAGTGGAAGGAATAGATCAAGTGCTCTACATAAAATTTTTTGTTCTTCCAGAAAGCTACCCTCAATATCAAGGCAAATAATGGCAGAAGTAAAAACATCATTTTAGGGGTGTTGTGCTTAAGCTCCTCCAAAAAAACTTCTTTAGCCCTATCGCCGTATTCCCGGTGGTATTCTATTTTCTTTTTGTTAAAGAGTTTTGTCATAAACCCGTCCTGCTCATTTTCAGGTAATTTTTTTTGATTTGCAAGGTACTGCTCGTAGGTAGTATCCTTAGTTGTTGGTGCAAACCAGGTATTTCGGCCGCGTTTATCATCAGCGTCCTCTGTAACGTTAATAACTCCTCCATATGAGGTTACTACCTTTGCTTTGTTAACTTCCTTTTGGATCTTTTTTTTCTGCTCTGCGCTCAGATTTTTGTCACGAGCTATTTTATTATTTACTGAGTCAAGCGCTTTCTCAGCCGTTACGGGCTTACCAGTTCCAGGTTGGGTTGTGACCACTTTATGGCTATTCTGGAATAATAACAGGAAATAAACAATGCTGATAAAAATGTACATTTTAACCGGGTGCAGATATTGCGCACGTCTGCCTGCCATGTATTCATTGGTCAGGAATCCCGGTTTAAAGAGTAAAGGTTTCAACGTGTGAAAAAACTGGTGATCGAAATGAAAGTAATCGCTGATGGCATGGTTCATCATGTGGCCAAAGCTTTCATGCAGTTCCAGGTTTTCCTGGCCACAGTTATGGCAATAATGTCCCTGGAGTATGGAACCGCAGTTTAAACAATCATTTTCTTTACGATAATGTTTTTTCATAGGTTAATATAACATCAGGAATGTTGTATCGCATGTTTTAATGCTGTGTTATGTTTATATCTGAACACAAACGGGAAAACGACAGCAATTGCCAATGCATATGTTGCAAAAGAAAGCCATATGCCGTGCCAGTTTTTGCTGTGATCGGCCAATGTAAAAAATTTATCAATAATAAAACCGCTTGTCAGGCTTCCGAACATCGCTCCAAAGCCATTAACCATCATCATAAATAAGCCCTGCGCACTGCCCCGGATCTCGGGCGTTGTCTGCGTTTCGACAAACAGGGAGCCGGAGATATTAAAAAAGTCAAATGCCATACCGTAGACGATACAGGATAATACAATCATCCATAAACCATCTGACGGATTGCCAAAGGCAAAAAGACCAAACCGTAATACCCAGGCCAGCATACTGAACAGCATTACATATTTAATCCCGAACTTACGTAGGAAGAATGGTATAGCGAGTATAAAAAGCGTTTCTGACACCTGCGATATGGACATAATAATAGCAGGATATTTTACCGTTGCCAGTTCTTTATACTGAGGCACATTTTTAAAATCCTGCAAGAAAGTATCCCCATAAGCGTTCGTCAATTGCAAAGCTGCTCCCAGTAGCATTGAAAAAGCAAAAAAAACGGCAAACCTTGGTGTCCTGAATAATGTAAAGGCTTTTAAACCTAATGATTCTACAAATGATTTATTGCCTGTTTTTGTATAAAGAGGGGGGCATTTCGGAAGTGTGAACGCGAATATTCCCAACGCAAACGCGACTGATGAGGATATGTAAAATTGATTAGCGGTGGTCTCGCTGTGGGTAAGACTCACTACCCATAATGCAACGATGAAGCCCACTGTTCCCCATGTTCGTATCGGAGGATAGTTCCTGACCACATCTATATTTTCCTTTTTCAAAGCCGAATAAGCTACTGTTATGGATAATGATATAGTAGGCATATAAAATACCATATTTAAAAGCATTACCCAGAAAAATGCGGATGGATTAGTCACAAGAGGTAAGGAAAGAAGAGAACAAGCCCCCAGGATATGCATCATACCATATAGTTTTTCCGCATTGATCCACCTGTCGGCTATAATTCCGGTAAGAGCCGGCATAAAGATCGCGGAAATACCCATCGTGGAGAATATCGCTCCGAACTGCGCGCCTGACCAATGTTTATTTTGAAACCAATAAGCGCCAATGGTAAGTAACCAGGAACCCCATATAAAATACTGCATGAAATTCATCAGTATTAAGCGAAACTTAATATTCATAGGGTATCCCGGGTTTTAAAAAAATACATAGTAATAAATCAAAAGGGGAAAATAATGAAATAAATACGAAATCAGAAAGTCACATTAGCTGATTTTCTGATCTCAAACTAGCACAACAACATGAATTTAAAAAAAGAGGATTTTGAAGATACAGTCTCATATCTCAAATCTAACATCTCAAATCTAAGTTAAGATGCTTTTCTGCGATTAAGTTCATCTCTTATTTTGGCTGCCTTTTCATAAGCTTCTTCCATCAAAGCTTCCTGGAGTTTGCTTTTAAGTTCGTCAGTGCTTAAGGATGCGTAGCCGCTTGTGGCTGGGGTT
>DATHLW010000138.1:0-4508 GCA_035487675.1 Mucilaginibacter sp.
CGACCAGGCCTTTACGGAAAAAAAGGGTACCGGTGTCCAGTTTAACGGCACTTTTTAATACCTTGACAGGTTTAAATGAGGATAAGAACAAGGCCGGGTAGCTGCCGGCGACGAGGCCTGTTACGAGTGTTATCCCGATAATAGTCATCCAGAAGCCTGGCTGCGCAAATGGCAGGCCGATCTGTTTTTGGGTGATCTGGTTAAACTCAGGCAACAAAAGCAGTACCAGTACCAGCGCGATAACCACTGCCAGCAGCGTAACCAATATCGATTCGGTGATGAACTGCCAGATCAATGACGCACGCTGCGCACCCGCTACCTTACGGACACCCACCTCTTTTGCCCGTTTTACCGAACGCGCGGTAGACAGGTTCATAAAATTAATGCAGGCGATCAGCAGGATAAAAACAGCAATGATGCTGAACAGGTGCACATATTCGATTCGGCCGCCGCTTGGTTTGCCACTTTCGATATTGTTGTGCAAGTAGGCCTCGGCATAAGGCTGCAGGGCGATATCGGCATGCCAGTTCGCTGTGCTGCGGTTAATATGATAGTAAAGGTCAAAAACATGTGCGATCTTGGCATTTACCGCGGCGACGTTCGCCTGCGGCTTCAGCATCACGTAAGCCTGGGGGCCCGTATTGCCCATGTCCCTGGCCCAGGGGTTATTATTCAGGAAGGCATCCCAATTGGTCAGAAAATCGAATGATTGTGAGGCGTTTTTGGGCAGGTTCTCAAAAACTGCGGTGATCTTAAAATACTTTTGGTTCTGGTACCGGATCGTTTTACCTATGGCATTATTAGGGCTGCCATAAAATATTTCCGCCATGTGCCGCGAAATGGCGATAGCATCGGGCGAATTCAGCGCAGTTTGCGCTGAACCGGCCAATAGCGGATAGCTGAACATTTTAAAGAAATCCGCACCTGCAGAATTACCGTTCATCTTTACTACTTTATCACCCACCTGGAAGGCGCTGTTTTCCCCGAACCCGATATTGGTCGCATATTCAATATCCGGAAAGGTTCTTTTCAGTTCATCGGCCAGAACCCCAGGCGTTTCATAAGAGCCTGACGGTACGTGGTGGTCAAAATTCGTCTTATAAACCTTGAACAAGCGCCCGCCAGTTTGAAAAAAACTATCTACGCTGTATTCATTTTGTACCCATAACAGGATGAGCAAACCAGAGGCAAGGCCGACAGCAAGACCGGCGATATTGATAAAACTTTGCGACTTGTTCCTTAGCAAACTCCGCCAGGCGACTTTCAAATAATTTCTGATCATGATCTTCAGGAAAACTCAGGCATTGCCAAGCTCGTGCCAAAAATATAACATGCTCTTATTCAATTTATTGCACTAAAAACAATCAGTCGGCAATGTTCGCTTTCGTTACAGCGGTTGTCCGTTTTTAATCAGTTCATTCGTTTCTCCTGTCTGCTTGTGAAAAAAGTCCTGCTATCTTCTGCAAGATTCCCATTTACTAAAATTAATTACACTTTTAATCTACAAATGTAAATTTATGTTTATCCCTTCTAACCCTCGCAACGGGATTTATCAGTTATAATGTCCTATTGACTTGTAAACCTTGCCTTCATCATTAAACATAAAAAGCTCAGCTGATAGTTTATTATTGATGGTGTGGTAGTAGATGATTACCGAATTTACGCTTGAAAGTACGTCAATTAGTTTAAAGTTTAGATCTGGATATTTAGCCAGCCCCTTTTGCCAGTAATCTCCTATTTGTTGTTTCCCTTTTAGAGTTCCCGACTCGCTCAACCCCATTTGTATCATTAAGGGACTGCTCATTTCAAAATCATCGGTGTAATGTTCCAGTACCCGTGGCAAGTCATGTGAGTTCCATGCTTCTACCCATTCGTTTGCAAATGTCAGGGCTTGTTCGCGCGAGATCATATTTTTAGGTTTTCTTCAAAAATAAGATAATCAGGCTAATAATTCAGATGTTGGCTGTGGAAAACAGTTAAAGGGAGAAGCATACTGACACTATTTTGCCACCATGAGACAAATTGTAATATGCTCATTAACAGGTGTTCATGATTGTTCAAAAGTGTTCATTCCGTGAACATGAACACTATCGTCAACTCCCCAATACCTCATCAATTATTCCAAATTCTTTTGCTTCTGAAGCGATCATCCAAAAATCGCGGTCGGATACATCGTGTATCTTTTGATATTCCTGCCCGCTGTGTTTGGAAAGGATGGTATAAAGCTCTTTCTTTACTTTCAGTACTTCACGTGCAGTGATCTCGATATCTGATGCGGGCCCTTGCACGCCACCTAATGGTTGGTGCAACATTACGCGTGAATGAGTCAAAGCTGCACGTTTACCGGCCGCGCCAGAGCACAGCAATACAGCAGCCATAGAAGCCGCCATACCTGTGCAAATGGTAGCTACATCGGGGGCGATCAGATGCATGGTATCGTAAATGCCAAATCCGGCATAAACTGACCCACCCGGTGAGTTGATATACATCTGTATGTCCTTTTTCGGGTCGGATGATTGCAGGAACAGCAATTGTGCCTGGATGATATTGGCCACGTTATCATATATTGCTGCACCTAAAAAGATAATACGGTCCATCATCAGGCGCGAGAATACATCCATTTGGGCGACACGCAATTCGCGCTCCTCGGTAATGTAGGGCGTCATCGAAGCGGTGATATTGCTTTCTGTTTTTGATATGTACTTATCCACTTGTAAACTTTGGACATGGCAATGCCCCACCGCATATTTGCGGAACTCATTTTTGTCAATTTTCATAAAAATCCTGGTTTATCGGTTTGTAAACAAACGCCTTATTTTCTGGCTGAAGCTAAGATGTTCCGGTTGTGTAAATAACTTTTGATGAACAGCTTCGATCTCCTGTTTAAGCTGATCGCGGCCATAAAGTGTTACCATACGATATGTTTCCTGCTGCCATTGCATTTTCTCCCGAAATTCAGGCTCAAGCAGTAACCTGGCTTCAAATACTAATGCATCACCCGGTTCAGCTTGACGCATCAGGTGTGTTTCTATCTGTTCGGTTTCAATCAAGGAAGTCCTCATAGGTCAATGCTTTTTCTTTTACTGTTTCCCTTACTTTTTCCAGGCACTTGTACTTCTGTACGGTAGCCGACCGCACGCCCGAAAATCCGAATAATGTAGCTGCATCTGCGAGCGGTAGCTGATCATAATAAAATGAGCGGAGCAGGTCCATACACTTTTTACCGGCGGTTTGCAGGAAATTCAGAATTTTAAGGTCAGATGCCTGCGATGCTTCTTCATTTTCTATATCAACGCCATCTATAGGTACCTGTTTGCTGTTATCCTTATGCTTTTTGTGCCAAAGATGTTTTGCTATGCCCAAAAGGTAGGCTTTTTCAGTTGTTTTGAGTTCAAAGTTGTTTTCAACAGACTTCTCATAATAGATCACCAAAGCATCCTGGAAAACATCCTTCGCCTCATCAAATGAGCCACCCATTTTGCTGACGTACCGCGCCACTACAGGGAACGTGCTTTTATAAAGATTGATAAAAAGCTTTTCCCTTTCCCCTGCATCCCGGTTTGAAAATTTAAATCCTGGCATAAGCTTGTTCTTTATTACTAAGTGCAAGTTAGGGGTAAAGTATCACCTTTTTATTTAAATATAGTCATTAGTCAATGGTCATTAGTCATTGGTATGACTGCCAACTGCTACTGCAAACTGCCTACTCCCTCACAGCCGTTACCCTCGCCCCATCGTCGCCGGTTGTTTCGAATATTAAGTTTTTGTCGTCCAGTTTGGAAACGATGAACGGGAACTCCCTGGTTTTTCCATCGGCTAAAATTTCTTTAACCTGGATCTTATCGCCGTCAATTTTATAGCTGCCATGCGACAATACCCGGCCGCCCCAATTGATAATCAGGCTGTCGTTTTTTGAGAACTGAATATACGGGCCTTCAGCCTCCAGTTCCTCACTGGTAACATTGTTTGTAGACCTGACGCTGGTGTTTTCTATTTTTATATACTTCCATTTGCCATTTAAAGCTTCGGGTTTGATAGCGCTTTGACATGCGGCCAATAACACCGATACTAAAAAGAATGATATGAATTTATTTTTTACGGTGAATGATCTGATCATAATGGGTTAAATCTAAAATTTTTATCTGTTTCAGCCCGAAAACTATAACAATAATTTAATGCAAATATTTATCCATCTCTATTGCAAATGTTTACCACAAAAAGCATATTTGGTAAAATAAATCTTATCAAAATGTGTAACAATATGCAAGGAAATGTCTCAAAATGGTACTATATAGCTAAGGTCTCAACAAGCTATAAGTTATTGTGAGGAGCCCGCACCTTAAGGGTTCCGTTAAAAAATCTAAACATAAAAAATGAACAATTTTTCGATTCAACTACTCTGGTGGGCTGTGCCCGTCATAGTACTTCTTGTGGGGTACAAATTTGTACTTCGTGTTTTCTTTGGTATGGTTATCGTTCCCGACGACCGTATTGGTTTGGTTGTTAAA
>DATHLW010000139.1:0-3531 GCA_035487675.1 Mucilaginibacter sp.
CCATATTTACCGTATTTTGCATTTGGATAGTGATGTGGGTATTGTACAAGCGCAAGATCATTATTAAAGTCTAAATACTTTGAGAAACTATTTAAAAATGGGGAAACAGTGTATACTGGATGTCATGCTGAGGTTCTCGAAGCATGGTGGGCAGGCCTCTACGCGCCGCACTTCGACTGAGCTCAGTGTGACACCCCCTTTTTATCGCATTTTTAAAAATAATCGTTCTAAATTTAAACAGATTCTGAAACTAAATTAAATCGTTTACATCTAAGCTATAAATATCAAAAAATGAATAAAAAGCTCTTAATAACCGCTTTAGCCTTATCGGTTACAGTAAATTTTTTATTTGCACAGGTAAAGAAAAGGCCTGCACCATCGCCTAAAGAAAAGCCTGCTGCTGTTGCAGGCCAATTAAAAGGCAACCTGTTACCTGTTGACCCGGATGTGATCATTGGAAAACTGCCGAATGGCCTGACCTATTATATCCGCAAAAACATCGAGCCAAAAAACAGGGCCGAATTGTACCTGGTTAACAAAGCGGGTTCGGTATTAGAAACGGATGCACAGCAGGGCCTGGCACACTTTACAGAACACATGGCCTTTAACGGTACACGCGACTTCCCGAAAAATGAACTGGTGAATTATCTGCAAAAAGCAGGAGTAAAGTTTGGAGCAGACCTGAACGCTTATACCTCATTCGATGAGACAGTTTACCAATTACCGGTACCAACCGATAGCACCAAAGTTTTTGAAAAAGCGTTTGATATTTTGGCTAACTGGGCGGGCTATCAGACATTCGACCCAAAAGAAATTGATGCTGAACGTGGCGTAGTTTTAGAAGAAGAACGTCTTCGTGGTAAAAATGCGCAGGAGCGTTTGCAGCACCAGATATTGCCGGTTTTGCTAAATAATTCAAGATATGCTGAACGTTTACCTATTGGTAAGGAGAATATCCTGAAAACCTTTAAACCCGAAACTATCAAAAGCTTTTATCACGATTGGTACAGGCCCGATCTGCAGGCCGTAGTAGCGGTTGGTGATTTCGATCCAAAACGTGTTGAGCAATTGATAAAGGATAACTTCTCTGTCCTGAAAAATCCAGCTAATGAGAAACCGCGCACAAAATATACTATTCCTGCCAGTCCGGGTACATTGGTAAAAATTGCTACGGATAAGGAATTCCCTTATACACTGGCCGAGATCGTTGTAAAGCACCCGGAAACTAAGGTGCAGACAAAAGCCGACTACGTGCAAAGTATGCGTGTGAACCTGTTCAACCAGATGCTGAATGAGCGATTGGGCGAACTGACCAAACAGGCAAATCCTCCGTTCCTTTTTGGAAGAGCCGGTTATGGTGGTTTCTTAGGTCACCAGGATGCTTTTACTTCTATTGCTGTTGCTAAGCCGGGTGAACTTGAGAAAGCGATAAAAGCGGTCGTTGCTGAAACGGAACGTGCCCGCAAATTTGGCTTTACACAAACCGAATTTGACCGTGCTAAACAGGATGCGTTAACACAGATGGAAAATGCCTACAAAGAGCGTGATAAAACCAAATCGGTAAATTTTGTACGCGAGTATCAGCAAAACTTTTTGGGAGGTGAAGCTATACCTGGTATAGCCTGGGAGTACAATTTCTTTAAAGACAACGTTAATAGTATCAAGCTAAGCGAGATCAACGCTTTGGCAGGGAAATACATCAGCGACCAGAACAGGGCCGTGGTGGTGGAGGCTCCTGAGAAAGAAAAGGACAAGCTTCCTGCTGAAAAAACCTTGTTAGAGTGGATAAGCAGTGCAGGCAAAGGTGTAAACGCATACGTGGATAACGTGAGCAATAAACCTTTGCTGGCAAAAGAACCTGTACCGGGTAAAATCGTAGCCGAGAAAAAAGATACGGCTATCAACGCTACTACACTTACTTTCGCAAACGGTGTGAAGGTGATCTTAAAGCCAACCACTTTTAAAAATGATCAGGTACTGATCAACGCTTATCATTTTGGCGGTACTTCACTGGCAAGCGACCAGGATTTTACGTCGGCAAATATGGCTGCAGGTGTGATCAACAATAGCGGTTTAGCTGATTATAACGAGATACAGCTGGATAAAATGCTGAGCGGCAAAGATGTCCATATTTCGCCATCCATAAGTGAAAATACACAGGGCATTAGCGGCAGCTCATCACCAAAGGATCTGGAGACTGCGCTGCAATTGGTGTACCTGTATTTTACCCAGCCAAGAAAAGACGCTGATATCTGGCAATCGAATTTGAGTCAGACTAAATCATTACTCGCTAACCGGGGCCTTGACCCGACAAGTGTGTTCCAGGATACGGTTTCAGCAACGCTGAGCAATCATAATTTCCGCAGGATGGTGCCGACTACCGAAAGACTGAACAGCGCCAGCCTGGATAAGGCATACAGCTTCTATAAGGATCGCTTTGCCGATGCGAATGGGTTTACGTTTACCATGGTAGGCAGTTTTGATGCAGACAAGATAAAGCCTTTATTAGAAAAGTACTTAGGCGGACTGCCATCAGCTAAGGGCGATGAGACCTATAAGAATTTAGGTATACACATCCCGGCAGGGCAAATGACCAAAGAGGTGCATAAAGGCATTGGGGACAAGAGCAGCGTTCAGCTGGTTTTCAGTGGTGATTTTGAGTATAACGACTATAATAATTTACAGGTAAACGCGCTGGAAGAAATATTAAGCATCAAACTAATAGAGCGACTGCGTGAAAAAGAAGGTGGTGTTTATGCTCCGGGAGTAAGGGCGAATCATGTAAAAATTCCTAACGGGCGATATAGTATAACGGTTTATTTTGGATGCGCCCCGGCCAATGTGGACAAACTGATTGCTGCCACGATGGAGGAAATAAATAAGATCAAACAAAACGGGCCAGAAGCTGTGGACGTGCAAAAATTTATAGCGGAAACAACCCGGTCTATTGAAGTGAACCTGAAAGAAAACTCTTTCTGGTCAGGCCATTTGTCATCTTCATCCGAAAACCAGGAGAACCCGGATGTGGCCCTAAACTGGATACATGACCTTAACCAGGCCACTGTACAAAGCGTGAAGGATGCAGCCAATAAATATTTGAGCGGCGATAATTTGATCAAATTGATTTTGTTGCCGGAGAAACAGTAAGAGTTTAATGCCGGGGATTGCAAATCCCCGGCAATTTTGATCCGGATTACAAGTCAGGACCAACGAGTAATAATTTTCATCCGGAATTGTAAGTCCAGCCCAAACTTCGTGTAATAAAATATATGCAAGAAACCTTCGAACTTTACGATAAAAGGACTTTTTTTTATAAAATCATCTCTATAATTGTTGTTTTATTCTTGGTTTTTATATTCACTTGTATCGCATTTCCTCAAGTAATATCCAAAGCGCCTCAAACTTTAATGATTATTTTGTTTTTGTTAGGTTTTGCAATAACGATAGGCTCAATGTTTATTGGCGGATCATCAATAAAAACTTATGTGAGTAGCGGGTATCTTATTCTAACAGACACGTCTATAACAATTA
>DATHLW010000140.1:0-2251 GCA_035487675.1 Mucilaginibacter sp.
TTCATAACCTTCCACATCGATTTTCATAAGGACAGGTGGATTTTTGCTTGATAAGGAATCAACTGTTATTACGGGCACGGTTGCAAAATCAGTTTTGATCAATTCGTCTTCTGCTACTACATGATTAGTTGTATCCTCACCCGTGGTAAAAGTCAGCGTCCCTTTTTCTCCTCCCACCGCTGAGTTTATGACGGATACCTTATTCTGTAATTTATTTAATTCAATGTTGTTATTTAATATTTCAAATGTTGATTTGATCGGCTCAATGGCAATGCTTTTTGCTTTACGAATGCCAGATGCAAGTAGCGTATATGACCCTACATTTGCGCCTATATCGAGAAATGTGTCTTCAGACCGTAAAAAATGGAGCAAAAATGTCATATCATTAAATTCATGCAACCCAACATAAATATTACCGGTTATGCCTGTCAATCCTTTGCGTGCATAAAACTTAACAGGTTTTATAAATTGTTTTATAAAGAATTTTGAAGGTGAAAAATTACTTTGCATTTGCCATATAAGGAAGCGAAAAATGCTTTTAGGGAGATGTCTCTTACTTAATGGGTGGGTGAGTATAAATCCAAATGTTCGTTTAATTTTTTCCATTAATTATTTTATCAAAAAGAAAGCATTGGTTCCGGGTCATATTTTGGGCGGAATAATTATTTACAGCTTCGTCATCATACTTGAATTCTGCTATATCATAATTTATTGCCCTTTTTAAAAAGCCATATATTTTAGTGCTTACATCATCTGATGAATTATAGTTGTAAACATGCGTTACGCCATATTCACGCAGAATACGATTTGCTGAACTTTGGGAGTTAAAAATGGCCAATAAGGGTTTTTTAAATAAAAGGTACGGATAAATCTTCGAAGCAGTGTATTTAGGATCATCCGAGCCAGGAATAAACAATGCATCGGCCTGTTGCAAAGTTACCAGGGTATGATAATAGCTTATCCTGTCGGTAATTTCAATTATGCTGTTTCCTATCCCGAATTGTTTTGCCAGCGGTAATATGGTAGGGATGCCTTGTCCATTTGGAGCGTAGCTGGTCCCAATAAAATAGATTTTAAGCCTTTTGAATATTCGAGGCTCGTTATCCAGACCATCTTTCAAAGCTTTAAATAGAATGGATATAGCCTGGTGCATATCCGTACCGCCGCGGCCAATATAAACTATATTAATATACTGGGAATCAAGTAAATGTTCAAATTGTTGCCGGTAGTCTTCAGCAATTTTGAGATCGGGTTCAAATGCACCGAAGGTGATTGTTGCCGCCGGAATATTTTTTATTTTGGGATATCTGGCTTTAAGATCATCAATATAATTTTCGGATACGCTGATCAAACCATCGACATGCTTAATTGCACGGGGTTCCAGAAATTTGTTTAGGCGATAGGAGAACCAATACTTTTGAGGCTGCTGCTCCTTAGGTTTATTTTGGTAATAATCAGAATGCCATGGGTCCTGCATGTCGATCACGTAAGGAATACCAAAATGTTTTTTCCAGTAGGCACCCAAAATACAGACCGGGAACTGCGTGGTTGAAAAATAAATAAGATCGAAATGATTCTCTTTTAATAACTGGTTTACCTTTTTCCTGTAAAACCAAAGCGAACGAAGAGCAAGGCTGCCTAATCCAAACTTCGAGGTCCATTTTTTGTTAAATGCTTTTATCCCGTGGATTTTGATGTCGACCGGAATACTTCGTATCAACAGTGCATCCTTTATTATTTCCGAATATCTCTGGTCTACCGTAACTACTTCCGCATCCCATCCAAAATCTTTAAAGTAGGGCAGGCTCATCCTTATACGCTGCATATCAGCAGCATTTGATGGAGGAAAATATGGAGAGATTATCAGGACTCTTTTATTCAATGATCGTTCAATGTTTTTTCAACGGTCGATAAAAATTTTTCACTTTCAGTCTCCCAGTTTAGCTTTTGCCTTGCAATTGCATATGCAGCCTTTTTCGTTTCAAAGAGCTGTTCCCGGTGCTGATAATAGTTCAGTAAAATATCGGCCAAGGCCTGCTCATTGCCTTTTGGGTATGTTTTACCGATGGAGGGATATTCGTTTAAGAAATTAAACTGGGCGTCGGTATCACTTACCACCAAAGCCAATCCAGCCTGAATATATGTGAATATTTTATTACTCAGGGCGAGATTGTTGTTCATACTGAATCCAGGCTCTAAAGCCAAGCCTATATCAAAGCGCGCAGCGAAAATAGTTAATTCATCAGAAGCT
>DATHLW010000141.1:0-5281 GCA_035487675.1 Mucilaginibacter sp.
CCATATTGTAAAATTAAAGTTACTTGGCTCCTGCGGATCGTGCCCGATGAGCATCATGACCCTGAAGGCCGGCATCGAAGAAGCTATCAAAAAGGCTGTTCCTGAGATAAAAGGCATAGAAGCTATCAATTTAACCGACATTGACGACCCTAATGCGGTGCTTCCGGCAAATTTGAGATAATTGTTAAGTATTGTTAAATTGCATCAGTATTTATTGCAATACACTATTTTTGTGTGACATTTTTTGAAACCATTTCGTAAAAGTCAGGTATAAAACAAAAAGTACCTATAACCAATGAAGTATATTTTCGGCATATTTTTACTCTTTATCGCAGCAGCAGGTTTTGCGCAGCAAAAGGAGAAGCCGTTAATACAGTTTACGGGTATAGTGCACAATGCCGATAGCGTGAGGCTGGTGGTACCCTACGTAACCATTACCAACGTTAGCAATCACAACCAGGTTTATTTAAGTAATTACGAAGGTTACTTCTCTTTCGTGGCCCACGAACAGGATACCCTGATCTTTACCAGTATTGGTTACACCGCTGTAAAAGTGGTGATCCCGGCTAATGTTGCCAGTAAAAGCTACACCACTCAGGTTTGGATCAAACCACAGGTGATCAACCTGCCGGCCTTCCGTGTGTTCCCATGGGCAACTACAGACGAATTCAGGAAGGATTTTTTAGCAATGAAACTGGCCGACGATGACCTGGAGATAGCGCGTAAAAACCTCGAACGTGCCGCCAGCAGAGCAAGCGGTAATACTCTGCCCCGCGATGGACAGGAGATATCATCGTCATGGGCGCAAAACGAGCATAATGCTATCATGAACCAGCATTCACTTCAACCAAACCCATTACTGAACCCTATTGCATGGGGAGCATTAATGAACCAGATAGCAGCCGGTGATAAAAGCCGCGCGTCAGGTAACGGGAATTAATTTAGAATCAAGAGCCGAGATTCAAGAACCAGGATCGCTTAAAAGAATTCTGAGAGATTATTCGTATTGTCTTGAATCCTGACTAATATAATTCAGGATAACCACTTTTTGTCTTGATTCTTGGCCCTTGAATCTTGACTCTCCAAATCAACGTCCTTTTTTAGCAGCCGGGAATTTCATTTTATAGTCCACATCCACTATTCCTTTCGAAATATCGTTGAGTTTCTTTTCGATCAGGCGTTTGCGTAATGGGCTTAGTTTGTCGGTAAAGAGTTTACCTTCAATGTGGTCATATTCGTGCTGGATGATGCGTGCAGCCATGCCTTTAAAGGTTTCTTCGTAGTGCTTCCAGTCTTCGTCATAATAAGATATCTTGATTGCCGGCTTACGAGAAACATCCTCGCGGATATCCGGAATACTCAAACAACCCTCGTTAAACGACCATTCTTCGCCGTTCTCCTCCAGTATTTGTGCATTCAGAAATACTTTCTTGAAATCCTTTAATTCAGGTTCGTCATCATCAAACGGGGTAGCGTCCACAACAAACAAGCGCATAGAAATACCAACCTGCGGAGCAGCCAAACCTACCCCGCGTGCACCATACATGGTCTCGAACATATCTTCAACCAGTTGTTTGATGTTGGGGTATTCGTCCGGTTCAACAGCGACAGCTTTTTTTCGCAAAACCGGGTCTCCATAGGCTATGATAGGCATTTTCATCATACAAAAATACAGCTTTATTCCTTTGGCACAAATAGCAATGTGGTCAGGCTATTATCAAAAATTTGGTTGCTTATTTCCAGTAATTGTTCAGCCGTACAGGCATTTATTTTGGCGAATACCTGCTCAAGCGTATCTACGTAACCAAAGTCGAGCAGGCTTTTGGCCATCGAAATGATCAGCCCCATACGGTTTTCTTCAGCTAAAGCGATTTGCCCGATAAACTTCTGCTTGGCCTGGTGCAATTGTAATGTACCCAACTTTTGATCACGCAGTTTCTTTAGTTCTTTGTGTACCAACCGCAAGGCTTTGTCAGCCTTTTCGGCATCGGTACCAAAGTAAATGGAAAATATGCCCGTGTCTGATAGCGGCGTATAATTCGATTCGATGGTATAAGCAATGCCATACTTTTCGCGTATCTCCAGGTTCAAACGGTTGCTCATACCCATGCCGCCTAATAGGTTGTTTAGCAGCAATAATCCTGTTTTATGCTGATGTGCCGACGGGTAGGCCCTGTTACCGATCATACAATGGGTTTGGGTGATCTGCCGGTAAACACTTAGTTTTTCGCCTATGCTATCGGCGGGTTTCAGTCGATGCTTTTTGGTATGATTAGGCGGAATACTCCCAAAATATTTCTCTGCCAGCTTAACCAGCTTCTTCAAGTCATGATCACCAAAAACGGCAAATATCATCTCCTCTGTATTATAATTGGCCGCCATAAAGCTTTTAATATCGGCTTTATCCATCACCGAAACCGTTTCGGGTGTACCCAGAATATTCTTCCCTAAAGCGTGACCCTTAAAAAGCAGTTCTTCAAAATCATCCTGTATGGCTTCCTCGGGCTGATCCAGGTAGGAGGCGATCTCGTCCAGTATTACACCACGTTCCTTTTCCAGTTCCTCCTGCGGGAATGTGGAGTGGAATAAAATATCCTGGAACAGGTCCATCGTGCGCTCCAGGTGCTGTTTTAGGAGCGAAGCATGGATGCAGGTATATTCTTTAGTGGTATAGGCATTCAGGTCGGCGCCCACCAGTTCCAGGCGGTTTAGTATCTGGTTGGTGCTGCGGGTTTCGGTTTCCTTAAACAGCAGATGCTCAATAAAGTGCGCCAGGCCTTCTTTACGCTCCGGTTCATCGCGCGAACCTGCATTCACCACAAAACAGCAATGTGTAATGGTTGACGGCGAATGCTTATGTAAAATGCGGATACCGTTGGATAAGGTATGAACCTCGTAATCGATCATGAAGGGCGAATATAAGTTTTTTAGTACGGGAAAGTATAATTGTAAGGTAAAAGCAATTAGGGTGGGGTTTTGTTTAGATGTAAAAGCTGCAACCTATTCCAGCCAGCAAGAATGTAAAGAAAAACCCGTTTAAAACAGCTCCAAAAAATTTATGAAATAATTGATTTTTATTTCTAAATTAGTATCCCCTCTTTGTAATAAAAGAACCAGTAAACTGAAAGCCAACAAGTTAAGATCATTGAGTATGAAAAAGGTTTTTACCCTGGTAATAATTGCCATTACGGTACTTCTGTCATGTTCTAAAAAAAACAATGACCCCATTCCGGCCAATGCTAATTTAAAAGGCGTCGATTCGATTGTAACCATAGCCGGAGAAGTTTATCCCGTCGTAAAAATTGGAAGCCAAAAGTGGACCTCAGTCAACTACCGTGGACCGGGTGGGATCTTTAACACGGGATTCCTGAATGGGGACGATGTGATGCATGGAAAATTATATACAACTGTGGAAGCTGGCCAGGTTGTTTTACCGGCTGGATGGCGGATACCTACCTATGACGATTACCTGGCTTTGATGATTACTAGGGGAGCTACACAAAATAGCGATGGGTCTTACTCGGCCAACCTGGCTGTCGCCCATTCGTTAATTACCAGCTCGGGCTGGGAAGAAGGCGGTGGTAATAATTATTCCGGTTTTAGCGCTTTGCCAACCGGGTTTTATCACCTTGATGATTTTTATGGGACGGGCAACGGAGCATCATTTTTACATTCCTCAATTGCCGGGACTCCCCCCGATCTGGCTTTTACCATAGGGCCCGGCCCCACTGGACAGCCTTTCATATATTTAGGCCTCATTCTACTTGATGGCGATCGCTGTTCGTTACGATTTGTAAAAGATAATTGACAGCGGCAGTTTATAATTCGTGCTTTAATTATTTCACCTATATTTAGTCGCATGAAAGTACGAGTTGACGACCTGGATTTTGAATTATCCATTCCATACAACAAGATAGAGCAGCGTGTAACTGCCATAGCTGAGCAGATCAACAGCGATTACGCTGACCGCAGCCCCGTACTGGTTGGCGTGCTCAACGGCAGCTTCCTTTTCACTGCCGACCTGATCAAACAGATCGATATCCCCATCGAGGTTACTTTTACTAAACTGGCCTCTTACTATGGCGGCATATCCACCACCCGTAAGATCAGGGACGATTTCGACCTGACCATCGACATTAAAGGCCGCAACATCATCCTGGTAGAGGACATTGTAGATACCGGCAATACTATTCATTACCTGATCGACAAACTAAAGGTACGCGAGCCGGCATCCATTACCGTATGCACCCTGCTGCTGAAACCCAAAGCATTGGAAAGCGCCGTTGATGAATTAAAATACATCGGCTTTGAGATAGCAAATGATTTCGTGGTAGGGTATGGACTGGACTATAAGGAATTGGGGCGAAATTTGAAGGGGATATTTAAGAAAGTAAGTTAAAAGTTGATTGGGTTGCATTAGGTTGATTAAGTTCGTAATTTGCAATAACAGGTTCGCCAATTAACCGATGATCCATTCCTTACCCTATATCCTTACTTTATTAGTAGCCGGCATTACGCTTATTGTAGTGCTTTCAACCAAATTTAAAGCCCCGGCATTTTTCTCACTTTTCCTGGCGTGTTTATTGGTTGGTTTGGGTATCAGAATGCCTTTGGGCGATGTGATCTCCACCATAAAGGATGGCTTTGGTAACATTCTAAAAAACTTAGGGCTTATTATCGTATTAGGAACTGCATTAGGATTGCTACTCGAATACACCGGCAGTACTACGGTAATGGCCGGTTTCCTTTTAAAAAAACTAGGCAATCGATTTGCGCCATTGGCCATGAGTATTACCGGGTTCATCGTCGGTTTGCCTATATTTTGCGATTCGGGGTATATTGTTTTGAGCGGATTAAATCGCTCTATGGCTAAACGCACGGGCATTTCTATTGCCACCATGTCGGTTTCGCTGGCCACGGGTTTATTGTCCGTTCATTGTTTGGTGCCACCGCATCCCGGGGCCTCCGCAGCAGCAGCGACGATAGGTGTTGATTTCGGAAAACTGATATTGATCGGCTCGATTGTAGCCATACCCGCTATGATTGTCGGTAATTTATGGGCAAATTATGCAGGGCGAAAATCGCCGGACAGGATAATAGATGACATTATAGAAATCGAACCAACGGAAGGACCGTCATTAATTAAAGCCTGTTTACCCGTATTTGTGCCGATCGTCCTGATCGCTATCCGGTCATTTTTAACAAAGGGAATCGCCGGATATCCTGGTTGGGTATCTGTATTGTTTTCTTTGGGCGATCCGGTTATCGCCTTGCTTATCGG
>DATHLW010000142.1:0-3316 GCA_035487675.1 Mucilaginibacter sp.
ATAAGAAAGCCAGTACAAACCACCCGATACCAGCATCATTACAAAAGGTATGGTGGCCATACCAGATGGTATTACCTTTGTCCACCCAAAAAACACAAAAGCCAGTAATGCGGCACAACATAAGGCACCCATCAATGTGTCGGCAAAGCGGATACTGAAGTACAAATTCAAAATAAAAATAGCTCCTGAAATGGGGAGGTAATAGACATTATTGTAGTGAGAGAATAACATAGCAAACCCCACAGCAAATAACAGACCCGAAATAACTAATAAGGCGTCGTCAACTCCTGAGCGGTAATGGTGTTTTGAATTTACCATCACCTCCAAAGCAACATAACTCAATATTGCAAGGAAAAACATCCATCCTGGTGTCTCGACAAGGTCCGATGCCGATGCAAACATTAAGCTTAGTATCCCATCGGCAAAAGCTATAACAATAAAAGTGAGTATAAATAAACCTACGCGGGCAAATAAACCGGGGGTATAAAAGCCAACCGGGTATCTCTCCTGGATGCTTTTAAATTCAGCATTTGTTATGCACCTGCTATTCAGTTGTTTTTTCACCTCTTGCTGCACGCGTAGATTGGCCAACCATGTTTTATTATAGGCGATCATGAGGCTTTGAGTTTTTTATTAAGGTTGATCAACAGGAATATAAGTCCGATTGCTGATCCTATAAAATACAACATCATCAAATAAATTGCGCCTATACTTTCTCCTATGATCAGCACACGTACTACCAGACTGCTTGCCGCAACATAGCTGTATAATATCACCAGCAGCAAAAAGTAAAAAGAGTGATTTTTAAAAGCGTCGCGATAAATAAACCACGCGAGTGTAAATAGGCCCAGCATCCATAACAAGCTAAAGGCAGAGTTATAGTAAAAAAAGTAACCGGCCAACAGGGATATAAATGTGACATGCACACCATAATGCTGATAGCTGAATTTGAAATGCTTTTTGAAATTGAAATATTGCGTAATGTAAGCTCCTGCCAATAAAATGATACCTAAAAGCAGGTAGGTATAAATAATGGTCTCGCTATTAAAGTCACTGTTTAACAGTAACTGTTTTGGAGTGACCGAAACACCCATCCACACAGCCAGGTTAGCAATAGCCATATTGAGAATTCCCAGGTGATCAAAATAATAGGCTACAAAAAATAATACCAGCATAGGTATCAGTGTAGCCAATCCGTAGTTGGTGCCAAAAACTGTGTATGCAAACTGGAGGTAACCAACCAACGTCACAAAGCCGATACTTCCCAAAAGCAGGATATAATCAAAAGAAGTATTAGGGGATTTTACCCTTCCGGTGCTGAACGGCAAACAGGTTCTAAAGCAATAAGCAAAACAGCCTATACAAATCAGGGCAATAAGCGCCAAAACAGCCTGGTGACCAATGGTATCAATATTTTTATAAATGAGCAAACCAAGGCCGCTTGTCAGCAACAAGACTCCCAAATAAAGCAATGTCTTTACTTCCCAGTGAACAGAGAATAAATCTTGCTTTTGCCTGATCATTTCAAGCGATGCATCGCTTATTAGTCCTTCGGCATGAAGTTCATCATACAGGTCGTCCATGTAAAATTCAGGTTGCTATATCAAGTATACTAAAGATTATTGAGTATTCCTTATCACGTCTGTATTACATCACATGAATGTTACTTAGAAACTTTTTAAAATTTTTGCAAAAGTTAGGTATTCGTAAAATTTTGTTGATATTAGATTCGCTTTCACTGGCCTAAATTAAACTTCATGAAACGTAACTATTACATCGTGGCATTGATCATGCTCACGTTTTTTGTGATCTCATTCCTGACCAATATTATAGGGCCATTGTCTCCCGAATTTATAAAGGACTTTAAATTAAGCGATCTTTTGGCCGGGGCCCTCCCTTTTGCTTTTTTCATTGCATACGGTGTAATGTCTATCCCGTCAAGTATGCTGGTTCAAAAATATAATGAGAAGACAATCATGGTCACCGCTTTTATTGTCGCCTTTTCCGGGTCTTTGCTTTTAGCAGCTGAACCCAATTACCTGACAGCAATGCTATCGCTTTTCCTGATCGGTTGCGGGATGGCCATGCTCCAGGTGGTAATTAATCCGCTGTTGAGGACAGCGGGCGGCGCAGAGAATTATGCATTTACGTCTGTCCTGGCTCAATTGATATTTGGGGGGGCCTCGTTCGTTAGCCCTTTAGTATATTCATACATGGTAGCTAACCTAAATGCGGGGAATCATTCGGGTGTTTTTTCAGTATTACAGCCCCTGGTTCCGCATGGCCTTACATGGATATCGCTGTATTGGCTTTTTACTGTCATTTGTCTTTTCATGTTTGTTATTTTGCTGGTCTCCAAATTTCCAAAGGTCGAATTGCAAAGTGATGAAAAGGCCGGGCCGTGGAAATCCCATATCATGCTTTTTAAAAAGCCGGTGGTTGTCCTGTATTTCATTGCTTTATTCTGTTATGTGGGATCTGAACAAGGCGTGTCCTACTGGATGTCGCAATTCCTTTTTGAATACCATAAGGTCGATCCGCAGGCAGCCGGGGCAACAGCCGTGTCCAGGTTTTGGGGGCTGATGACTATAGGTGGAATTTTGGGATTGTTTTTATTAAAACTGATGGATAGCCGCAAACTATTGATACTTTTTACCATTCCTGCTATTATTTTGCTCTCATTGGGGCTGTTCGGAAGCACTCAAGTTTCGCTGCATGCATTTCCTATTGTCGGGTTTTTTATGTCGGTAATGTACCCTATTATATTTTCCCTTGCCCTTAGCTCGGTTAGCGAGGATCATGGCTCCTTTGCGGGCATATTGGTTACCGGGATCATTGGCGGGGCTATTGTCCAGATACTTATAGGGGCTTTAGGCAACCTGATCGGGTTACGGGGCGGCATGATGTTTTTATATCTCACATTCGGTTACATACTAAGCATTGGGTTCTGGGCAAAACCATTAATTACTAACCAAACCGTTTTCGACAAAAAGGATAAAGCATAATGGATACAAAAGTTATAGGCATCGATCTGGGGGCGACCAATATTCGTGGTGCAGTAGTAATCGGGGATACTTTGTTAAACATCGTTTCTGCGCGTATACACAGCGATGGCTCGGTGGAAGAGGTGCTGAATGATATTTACCAGGTGGTAGACGCTTTGATAGATGATAGCATTGCTGCAATCGGTATTGGTGTACCAAGTGTGGTAGATGTGATCAACGGTATTGTATATGATGTGCAATATATCCCATCATGGGTTCAGGTACCGCTAAAACGGCTGATGGAGGACCGATATCATATCCCTGTTTTTGTA
>DATHLW010000143.1:0-5197 GCA_035487675.1 Mucilaginibacter sp.
TCAAATTGAATGTTATCATTATTAAGAGTGATCTTACGTAATACAGCAGTCCATCCTTTTCCGCTTTGCGGTTTTGCTACCAAGGTATCGAGCTTCCTGATAGCTTTTACAACAGCTTTTTTAATCGTTTGCGGTTTTGCAAAAGTGAACGAGGCATGGGTATTGTCCAATGATATTTTGTTAATGTCGGCTACTTGCTTTTTAAGGTCGAGTTTATTCATCTCCACCAAAAACTTTCCGAGATCAACATTGGCTGCCATTTCATTGGTCTCGTAGTCAACCTTTATACGCGACAGTTCAATGGTGCCCAGGTTAAGGGTCATGTCGATGGGTTTGGTAGCTGTATCAACAGCTGCCGCCTGCGCAATAGATGAGCCGGCGGGTGTCTGGATGATTTTGGCGTCAACGTCTGATAAGGTGATCTTCGGTATGGTAAATTTCATTTTATCCATATCGAAATCCTTAATACGGGTGTCAAAATGCCCTAAAATGAATTTTACATTATTACCGTTGGTCAAATCCTTATAGCCAATATTGATCTTGTTCAGGACGATCTTATCCAATGATATTTTCATGGATGAAGTATCATTGGGATTCGTTGGTTTTTTAGGCCCGCTGTTAAATGCTTTGATAATGTAATCGAAATTGAAAACGCTGTCTTTTTCCCGGTAAACGTTGGCGGTAATGCCTTTCAGGTTGATCTCGTTTATCTCTAACTTGTGGTGAAGCAATTGTAGCAAGCTCACATCAATCTTTAGCTGATCGCCGGCAATAAGTGTGTCTTTTTTCTGATCTTCAAAGTAAACGCTATCAATCACGATCAGCTTAGGCAACCCCAAACTGATATGGCCGATCTTAACCTTAGTATGTATTTTATTTTGAACGTAGTTGACCGCTTTATCTTTCACAAAATTCTGGACAGCCGGCACCTGGATCAATACGAATAGAAGCAACACCAGGAACAGTATACTGCCAATGGCCCACAGGATAGTTTTTAAGGCTATACGTCCAAACTTTTTCAACAGTAGGTGTTTTTCAATGGTAGTTTTATAACTATAATGGTATCAAATGGTTTGGTTTAAAAACCAATTTAACTTATTTAATACACATTAATTAGTTTTTCAACAACTGCGGGCTGTGACTTGTTTTTTGATAAATTTGTATTCCTCCGAAAGAGTTGATAAAGATTAGCCATGCCAGATTTTTCGCACTTACACGTACATACCCAGTTTTCATTATTAGACGGTGCCGCCGATATATCCAAGCTGTATAAAAAAGCTGCTGCCGACGGTATGAAAGCTTTGGCCATTACTGATCATGGTAATATGTTTGGTGTGTTCAAGTTTGTGGCCGAGGCGGGTAAACATAACGTAAAACCAATTGTAGGCTGCGAATTTTATGTGGTGGATGATCGCCATATAAAACAGTTTACCAAAGAAAAGAAAGATGTTCGTCGTCATCAATTGCTCCTGGCAAAAAACGCCGAAGGCTATCGTAACCTGGTTAAGCTTTGCTCGTTGGGTTATATGGAGGGGCTTTACAGCAAATGGCCCCGCATCGATAAGGAACTTATCCTAAAATATCATAAGGGATTGATCGCTACTACCTGTTGTATAGGTGCGTCTGTTCCTCAAACCATACTAAAGGATGGTGAAGAAAAAGCAGAGCACGAATTTAAATGGTGGCTCGACCTATTTGGCGAGGATTATTATATAGAATTGCAGCGTCACGATATTCCTGAGCAGAATATAGTTAATGAGGTACTGTTAAAATTTGCAAAAAAGCATAATGTAAAGGTGATCTGCTCTAATGATTCACATTATGTGGATCAGCAGGATGCGAATGCGCATGATATTTTGCTTTGTGTGAATACAGGTGATATGCAGAGCACGCCTATCGCCACTGACGAGGAAGGCGGCAAAGGCTATCGTTTTGGTTTTCCAAATGATCAGTTCTACTTCAAAACACAGGCTGAAATGGGCAAGCTGTTTAATGACCTGCCTGAATCGCTTGACAACACTAATGAGATCGTTGACAAAGTAGAGGTACTGAAGCTGAAGCGTGATATCATGCTTCCCAACTTCGTTATCCCCGAAGAATTTAAAATACACAATACACCCGACGCGGATACCCTGAACCAGTGGGAATACCTGAAGCACCTCACTTTTATGGGGGCCAAAGACCGATACAAGGATATAAGTCCCGAAGTGGAGGAGCGCTTAAACTTTGAGTTGTTTACCATCCGCACAATGGGTTTTGCCGGATACTTCCTTATTGTGGCTGACTTTATAAAGGCCGGGCGCGATATGGGCGTATTTATAGGGCCGGGCCGTGGTTCTGCGGCTGGATCGGTAGTAGCTTATTGTATAGGAATCACCAATATCGACCCGATCAAGTACAATCTCCTTTTCGAACGTTTCCTGAACCCTGATCGTAAATCAATGCCCGATATTGATACGGACTTTGATGACTCGGGCCGGCAAAAAGTGATCGATTATGTAGTTGATAAATACGGCAAAAACCAGGTTGCACAGATCATTACTTATGGTTCCATGGCTGCCCGTACCAGTATACAGGATGTGGGCCGGGTATTGGATATGCCATTATCCGAAGTAAGCGCGTTGAAAAAACTGGTGCCTGAAACATTGGGTATCACCTTGCGCCAGGCTATCGACCAGGTGCCTGAATTACAGGATATCTATAAGGACCCCGGTCTAAAGGGTATTGTACTTCGTGAAGCAGAAAAGTTAGAAGGTTCGGTACGTAATACGGGTGTACATGCCGCGGGTATCATTATAGCGCCGGATGACCTGACCAATATTGTTCCCGTAGCAACAGCAAAGGATTCTGACCTGTTGGTAACCCAGTTCGACGGTCGTGTGATCGAAGATGCCGGGGTTATCAAGATGGACTTTCTGGGCCTGAAGACACTGACCATTATTAAAGATGCACTTCGGTTGATAAGGCAGAATCATAATGTTGATATCGACATTGATTGTATTTCACTGGAGGATGAGGAAACCTTTGCTCTCTATCAGCGGGGCGATACCAACGGTACGTTCCAGTTTGAAAGTGACGGGATGCAAATGTACCTGCGCGATCTGAAACCGGATAAGTTTGAGGATTTGATCGCTATGAATGCACTTTACCGCCCGGGACCGATAGAGTATATTCCCAACTTCATAAAGCGTAAGCACGGGCAAGAGCCGATCACCTTCGACCTGGCTGACATGGAAGAATACCTGGGTGAAACCTATGGTATTACCGTTTACCAGGAACAGGTGATGCTTTTATCGCAAAAACTGGCAGGTTTTAGTAAAGGCGATGCCGACGTGTTGCGTAAAGCAATGGGTAAGAAGCAGATTGAAGTGCTCAACAAAATGGAGGCGCAGTTTATGGATGGGGCAATGGCCAAGGGCCACCCTAAAGATAAACTGACCAAAATATGGAACGACTGGAAGGCTTTTGCGCAGTATGCATTCAATAAATCGCATTCTACCTGTTATGCCTTCGTTGCTTATCAAACGGCTTATTTAAAGGCACATTACCCGGCAGAATATATGGCCGCGGTATTAAATAATCAGAACAGTATTGAAAAGATATCCTTCTTTATGGAGGAATGCCGCCGAATGGGTGTGCCGGTGCTTGGCCCCGATATCAATGAATCGGATATGGCTTTTGCCGTAAATAAAAAGGGCGAGGTACGTTTCGGGTTAACAGGAGTAAAAGGAGTTGGTGAAAAGGCTATTGAAAGTATTATTGAAGAGCGTGAAAAGAACGGAATATACCAATCGGTATATGATTTTGCAAGGCGGTCAAATGCACGTTCAGTAAATAAAAAATCATACGAGAACTTGGTTTACAGCGGTGCTTTTGACGAGTTTAAATTGAACCGTTCCCAGTTCTTTGCCAAAACGGAGAACGGGATACTTACAGGCGTTGAGCGACTGAGTAAATATGGTGTAGATTACCAGAATACGCAAAGCAGTTCGCAGTCTTCGCTTTTTGGTGGCTCTGTAGCATCTTATATTCCTGAGCCGCCTATGCCTGATGCAGAGGAGTGGCCGCTGATTGAAAAGCTGAAATATGAAAAGGATGTGATCGGTATTTATTTGACCGGGCACCCTTTGGATAACTATAAACTGGAGCTGCAGCGCTATTGTAACACTAATGTATCCGACCTGAAAAATATGCAGAAAGTCCGGTCAGGCGAGGGAGGCGATGATGTGAAAGCGGCTTTTGCAGAGCTACGGAAAAAAGGCGAAATAAGCGTTGGTGGACTGGTTGCTAACGTTCAGCATAAAATGACCAAGACCGGAAAACCGTTCGGTACATTTGTACTGGAAGATTACAACGACTCTTACGAATTCGCACTATTTGGCGATGACTACGTCAAATTCAGGAACCTGCTGGTTGACGGTTATTTTCTGCATATAAAAGGCAACATCGAGGAAAAATTCAGGCAAAAAGATAACTGGGACTTGCGTATTGCTTCGATGTCGCTATTATCCGAAATGAGGGATAGGCTGATGAAATCAATGACTGTTTGCCTGGATTTAAATTCGTTAAGTGATAGTTTAATGGATAGCCTGGAGCAGATAGTTGAGGTGAATAATCAGAGATATCCTGTAAAGAATTGTACTCTTCGGTTCTTGGTAAAGGATATGGAAGAATCTTTGCTAATCGAGCTTCCATCAAAGACTTTTAAGGTAAATCCAAGCGATGACCTGATGGCCGAGATACAAAGTTTAACTAATGCGGAGCCGGTGCTTAAATAACTGGTACGCTAATAATTTGATTAATCCTGTTTTATTAAGTAAATTTGGTAGCATACACCATAAAATGAGTACTGCAACTATACGCGAGAGACTATTTGAATACATCCGCTTTGCGGACGATAAGAAGGTACGTGCCATTTATACCATGGTAGAAGATGATATAATTGAGCGATTAGATCTTTGGGAAGATAAAGATTTTCTGAAAGAACTCGACCGGAGAATTGAAGATATGGAAACTGGAAAAGTGACAGGATCGACATGGGAGCAGGTAAAGGCAAAATCGAAAGCCTAGCCTGATGCCTTATACTATCAGGTTTCACCCCGAAGCTGAGAAAGAATATTTAGAAGCCTATCATTGGTACGAGGAACATCAAACAGGTTTAGGAGAACGCTTTGAGCTAGCAGTTGAAAAGCAAATT
>DATHLW010000144.1:0-3538 GCA_035487675.1 Mucilaginibacter sp.
ATGAAAACACCATATGTACATCTCGATCAGTCACTTTTAGACAGCACTAAATTGATGATAACCGGTGCAAAGGCTTTTAAGTGGAACAGGTTGTTTGCCCTGTCAGGCATTACAGCAGATAGGGTAAATTATTATCTAACCCTGGTAGTGAAGCAAATATTCAGCGATAATTTTTCCGGATCAGATGCAGAGGTGGGTATGGTGCTGATCTTCCTGAAAGGATACTTTTTATCAGCCGCTGATTTATTAAGAAATAACGTGATAACTGACCTTTTCAGAAAACTGAAAGCCGGTCAGTCAAATGTAGTTGTGCTTGATGCAGAAAAAAATTACAGCTATAACAAAGCTGCCTGAAACCAATCACCGTAAGTAGTAAGATTATGAAAACCAATTATACATACAATATTATCAAAAGCACTTTGCTGCTTTTATTCATATTACTGTCAAGTATATTGATGGCACAACAGACAATTGTAAAGGGCGTGGTTACTGATGCACGAACCCACGAGACAATGCCCGGCGTAAGCGTTTCTTTTGATGGCACAAGCATAGGCAGCAGCACGGATATGCAGGGTAATTACAGGATTGTCACTGATGGGAATTACAGCCGTATTAAGATCTCATTTATCGGCTACAAAACAACGTATAAGGATATTACCCCTGGCACTTCACAAACTATCAATATCACGTTAAGCGAAGACCGCAAAACATTGAGTGAGGTAGTTGTAAAAAGCGGCAAGAAAACAAGGTATACTAATAAAAACAATCCTGCTGTTGAGCTAATACGTAAGGTGATTGCCCACAAGGATCAAAACAGGATTGAAAACTACAACTATGCCGAATATCAGCAATATGAAAGGGTATTATTCTCGTTGAGTGACCTTTCAGAAAAATTCAAGAAAAAAAGGATATTTAAAAATTATCAATTCTTATTCACTGAGCAGGATTCTGACGCTATCGGTGGTAAAAACCTGTTGCCAATTTACCTGGAAGAAAAGCTATCTGAGAATTACTATCGCAAATCACCCTATGTTAAAAAGCAGGTAATACAGGCTAACAAGCAAGTGAAATACGATGAAAACTTTATAGATAACGACGGCCTTAAAACCTATTTCAATCGCCTGTACATGGATATTGAAATTTATGATAACAATATCCCTTTACTTGGTAACGAATTGCTTAGCCCAATAGCTGATGAAGCCCCTGCATTTTATAAGTTCTTCATCACTGATACTATAAAAGATGTTAGTCCGCAATTGATCGAGTTGAGTTTTACGCCACGTAATACCAACAATATGCTTTTTGAGGGTAAGATATATGTTACTATGGACGAAAATTATGCTATACAAAGAGCAGAATTGACTGTGAATAAAAACATCAACCTGAATTTTGTGCGCAAAATGCAGACCACTTTAGCTTACACCAAAACTGAGACAGGACGTTATCGCTTAAGCCAAAGCGATTTGAAGATGGATTTTGGTTTGAATAAAAATAAAGGTGGTGGTGTATATGGGGAACGCATCGTGCTCATTAATAATTTTGCGGTCAACAAACCCCGTCCTGAAACAACTTACACTGGTCCAACGCAAATGATTGCCTTTGATGCAAAAGAAAAAGGGGATGAGTTCTGGAAAGCCAATCGCCCTGATACACTGAAGCAGTCACAGCTAGACATTTACAAGAATATTGATAGTTTACAAACCATTCCTTCTTTCAGGCGGACTATGGATCTCGTGACATTATTTGTTGCCGGATACAAAAATGAAGGCCCGTTTGAAATTGGCCCTACAAATACCTTTTATGGTGGTAATTCTGTTGAAGGTTTCAGAGCCCGGTTGGGTGGCCGTACCACAACAGCCCTGAGCAAGCGTTATTATTTTGAAACTTATGGTGCCTACGGTTTTAGAGATGACAAATTCAAATATTTTCTGAGCGGCTCTTATTCGCTCAACGATAAATCGATCTATTCATTTCCGCAGGAATATATCAGGGCAAGCTTTCAACACGATACCAAAATACCGGGAACAGAATTAGGGTTTGTACAGGAAGATAACTTCTTGTTGTCCATTAAACGCGGCGAAAGCGATCTGTATACTTATAACGACCAGTTCAAGATAGACTATGTCCATGAATACCTGAACCATTTTTCTTATAAGTTCGAATTCAAAAGCTGGAACCAAAGTCCTGCAGGTGCGTTATTTTATCAAAACATAGTAAATAATCGTACGAATACTATTCATGACCTGCAGACAACTGATTTATCAGTGGAATTAAGGTATGCTCCGCACGAAAAATTTTACCAGGGGAAACTATACCGTACACCTATTCCTGATAAATACCCGATCTTCACGTTACGCTTTGATGAAGGTATTAAAGGGTTATTTAAAGGCCAATACAATTATCAAAGCCTAACCGCTGATATTACCAAACGCTTTTATTTATCACAACTTGGTTATACCGATGTTGAAGCCGAAGGTGGATATATATTTAATAAGCTGCCTTTCCCATTGCTGGATATTCACCATGCCAATCAAAGCTATGCATTGCAACTGGAATCATACAACTTAATGAACTACCTCGAATTTGTGAGCGACCATTATGCCAGCATAAATATTGATCATCACTTTAATGGGTTTATTTTTAACAGGATACCCTTATTAGACAATTTGAAATTGAGAGAAGTTGTGTCATTTAAAAGCCTTTGGGGTGGGGTAAGGTCTGAAAATAACCCGGTTAATGATCCCTCATTACTGCAATTCCCTACAAGAGAAGGTGGCAAACCAATTACCTATACACTTGATAACGGCCCTTATATGGAAGCCAGTGCAGGTATCGAGAACATATTTAAATTGGTACGTTTAGATGTAGTAAGGAGATTAAGTTACCTCGATCATCCTGATGCACCAAAATGGGGAATAAGGGCAAGGGTTAAATTCCAGTTCTAAACTATATTTATTTAATAGAATAATAGTTAAATTTGTAAACCGGGTTGACTTTATTGGCCGGTTTGATCAGCTTGATCAGTGAATATTAAAATAGAAGAACATGTTAATTGAAGATTCAACAAGAATGACAAGCAGGTTACTGTACCTGTTGAAAAGACTATCTGATGATTGGTATTGCACAGAACTTTGCCATGCTAATCTGAAAGGGTTCAATAATTCATACCTACCAATGTTTATGAGTATTGGCACTAAAGGAATATCCAATAGTAAGTTAGCGTCGAACCTTAGCATTACCAAGCAGGCTGCCAGCAAGGTGATCAAAGAACTGGAAGAACTTAATCTTGTCCGGAGCGAGAAATGCAGTACCGACGGACGTTCAATGATGCTGTATTTAACCGATGACGGAATTAGCTTTTATGAACATATCATCAGCCAGATGACAGCCCTTGAGAAAGAATATAAAAAGGTGGTCGGCGCTAAAAATTATGAAACCGCTATTAATGTACTACTAAAACTGGTAGAGTATCACCAAAACCTGGAAAAAGCGGCTTTGAATTAATAAACTTTGGATATACAATTCAATCAATTAGCGT
>DATHLW010000145.1:0-9966 GCA_035487675.1 Mucilaginibacter sp.
AAAACCGCTTTAAGCCAGGTTAAGAAACTGACAGGGTTGCATGGAAGATGGGAAATCTTAAGCCATCATCCGCTAACGATTTGCGATACGGGCCACAATCCCGAAGGTATAACAGAAGTACTAAAAAATATTGAACGTACCCCTTATGAAAATTTGCATTTTGTAATGGGGGTGGTAAATGATAAAGATATCAGTAAGATATTGGCAATGCTGCCCAAACATGCTACCTATTATTTCTGCAAACCGGATATTCCGCGAGGCCTGGAAGCGGAAAGCCTAAAGGAGAAAGCCGAAAGCTTTGGCTTACATGGGGAAATATACGTCTCAGTAAAAGCGGCCTTGCAAACGGCACAAAGCCATGCCGATAAAAACGACCTGGTGTTTATTGGCGGGAGCACTTTTGTGGTAGCGGAGGTGGTATAGCCCTTCAACCATATCGAGACAATGCCTAACCCGGCCTTATAACCAATTTATTAGCAATTATTTTACACGCTGGTTTTGTTTTAAAGTATTATTTTTAACGCTCGACATTTTAAAGCATCAACCAATGACCTACCTCCCCTCGCCGAACAGATACAAAGACATGATATACCGTCGTTGCGGACGTAGTGGCATCAAATTGCCTGCCGTTTCGCTTGGTTTATGGCACAACTTCGGCGGTGTGGATGTAATGGAAAACTACCGTCAGATACTGCATTTGGCTTTTGACAGCGGCATAACCCATTTTGATTTGGCTAATAATTACGGTCCGCCGCCGGGATCAGCTGAAGAAAACTTTGGTGTGATACTGAAGAAAGATTTCCAGGGTTACCGCGATGAAATGATCATTTCGAGCAAAGCGGGTTATACTATGTGGGATGGCCCTTATGGTGACTGGGGCTCTAAAAAATACCTTGTATCCAGTCTTGACCAGAGCTTAAAACGCATGGGACTGGATTATGTAGACATTTTCTACCATCATCGCCCTGACCCTGAAACCCCGCTGGAAGAAACCATGAGCACGTTAGACCTGATCGTACGCCAGGGCAAAGCATTATATGCAGGTATCTCCAACTATCCGGCCGACGAGGCCGATAAAGCCATCAGCATATTAAAGAAGTTAGGGACGCCTTGCCTTATTCATCAGCCTAAATACTCCATGTTTGAACGTTGGGTTGAGGGGGGCTTACTGGATGTATTAGAAAAAGATGGTGTAGGATGCATACCATTTTCACCGCTGGCGCAGGGTTTGTTAACCAATAAATACTTGCACGGAATTCCAGAAGATTCAAGAGCAGCTAAATCAACAGGCTTTTTACAAAAAAGCCAGGTAACAGATGAGCGCGTGAGCCAGATAAAAAGATTAAATGACATCGCGTTGCAGCGCGGACAAACTTTGGCACAAATGGCATTAGCGTGGTTGTTAAAAGATCATCGCGTTACTTCGGTATTGATCGGTGCAAGCAGGCCTGAACAATTGGCGGATTCATTGAAGTGCCTGGATAATATTCAATTTTCAAAAGAGGAATTGTCGAAGATCGAGGACATCCTAAAATAAATCATATGGATAACATCAATTGGGGTATCATCGGCTGCGGCAACGTAACAGAAAAGAAAAGCGGTCAGGCTTATAATAAAATTCATAACAGCAAACTGGTAGCGGTTATGCGTCGCGACGGTGCCAAAGCTGCCGACTATGCTGCCAGGCACAATGTAAGCCGTTGGTACGACGATGCCGATAAACTATTAAATGATCCTGAGGTAAATGCAGTTTCTGTCGCTACTCCACCGGCTTTTCATTTGGATTATGCCATAGCCGCCTTGAAGAAAGGCTTGAATGTTTACGTAGAAAAACCCGTGACCCGCAATGCACAGGAAGCACAGGCCATGGCTGATGCCGTGAAGCAATATAACGGCAAACTTACCGTAGCACATTATCGTCGTGCTTTGCCTATGTTTCTGTATGTGAAAGAATTATTAGATAACAAAACCATCGGCGACGTACGTACTGTGCAGATCAGGATGTGGAAGAGCCTCAGGCCCGACCTTATCGCCAATTCGGAAACCAACTGGCGGGTATTACCAGAACTATCCGGCGGCGGTTATTTCCACGATCTGGCCCCCCACCAGCTCGACCTGATGCTGTATTATTTTGGTGAGCCTGAAAAATATCATGGCTATTCATTAAACCAATCAGAGGTAAATCCTGCTGATGATCATGTTTGCGGGGAAATAGTGTTTAAAAACAAGGTAGTAGTAAACGGCTCATGGAGTTTCAATGTAGCCGAAAGTGAAGCTGTGGATAGCTGCGAGATCATCGGCACAAAAGGTAAAATAACCTTCCCGTTCTTCGGAACGTCTGTAAATTGGAAGAATGAACAGGATGAACAGCAAAAAAGTTTTGCACATCCTGAACATATACAGCAACCTATGATCGAAAAAATCGTAAACTACTTCAGAGGCAGGGGGCCTAACCCTTGCCCCATTGAAGAAGCTGTGATCCTGATGAAGATCATGGATGCTTTTACTTTACCTTAATTGCAATTTGTTAATGAATAATCTGGCCCTCACATTCCCCGCAATGCCTGCGGATGCCGATAAACGCGTCACCAGGCCAACAAAACAATTCAGAGACAGCACCTACAAAGTGATCAGCGCTATAGCCCTGTTTGTGGTGGTCTACATTTCTCTATTAGTATCGGCAACCGCAATTGCCATTGCCATGGGTTGGATAGGCGTTGTAATGATATTAGCAATGCATAATTTTCTTGTCCTGGTACTCGGGGCCGGGCTTATCCTTTCCGGCTTGATGCTGATCTTTTTCCTAATCAAATTCATCTTTACCAGGACGCCGGAAAGGGTAACAGGGCATGAGATCACTGAGGATGAACAACCCGGGTTGTTTGCTTTTATCAAAAAAGTAACGAATGAGGTTGGCACTACTTATCCAAAACACGTTTACTTAACTAACGATGTAAATGCAAGCGCATCCTTTAACCCCAGCTTCTGGAGTTTATTTTTACCTATCAGGAAAGACCTGACTATCGGTATCGGCCTTGTAAACGGCATCAATAAATCAGAATTGAAAGCTGTACTGGCACATGAGTTTGGTCATTTTTCGCAAAGAAGCATGCGTTTTGGAAGCTATGTTTATCATCTGAACAGGGCGCTTTACAATTTGCTGTATGAAAATGAGGGCTACAATAAAGCACTGAACGCCTGGGGAAGATGGCATTGGATGCTGCGTTTTGGAGCGATCATCAATGTTTATATCATCAGGTGCATACAGGAGATATTACGAAAAGTATATCTTTTCATCAATAAAGCTTATATGGAGCTGTCGAGAGAGATGGAGTTTCATGCTGATACAATAGCAGCTTATGCCAGCGGAGCAAACAACGTGGTTTCTTCGCTTAGGCGGCTTGAAATTACAGAGCAATGTTACAATCAGGCATTTAGCATTATTAATGCAAACCTCGCAGAAAACAAGCGCCCGGCGAACATTTATGACTTGCATCGCCTGCTATTAAAACAATATGCGGCAGATCATCGGTTGGATACTGATATTGAAGGGCTGCCGGTGATAGATAAAAAAGTAACTGTTTTAAATAATTCGCAGATAACGCTGGACCACCAATGGTCTTCGCACCCCTTAACCGAAGACCGCGAGGAGAATGTAAACCGGCTCAATCTTAATTCAGCAGTTATACATGAACCCGCCTGGAGCCTATTTAAAAATGCCGATAAACTACAAAAACAGTTTACCGAGGAATTATACGATGTAGTCGATAAAAAAGAAAAATTAGCCATTATTGCTATCAGTGAAATTGAAGAAGATTTAGAAAAAGAAAGAGCCACTTCTTCTTATGATAAGCGGTATAAGGGTTTTTATAATGGCCGGTCACTAAGTACCTTTAATATTGAAGAAACGATAACCACCGCCGATGACGGGCCCAAAAGTTTTACTGAATTATTTACGAATGAAAATTGCAATCTTTCAGAACTGATCAACGCGCTTAATACGGATATTATAAAGCTTGACACTTTAATTGAAGACAAAAACGATAATATCAGATCGTTTGATTTTAGGGGAGTTAAGCATTATCCCGTTGACGCTGCAGATATTAAGCAACAACTTGAAGCAGAACTGAAAGAAAAAGAAACCTGTTTACAAAAGCTGGATGAGAGCATCTTCATGATGTTCCATAAAGCTGCCACCGCTAATAATCTAAAAAATGAGTTGATTGGTCATTACGAAAAAGTGTTTAGGTACCAGTCTGATGCGGTGATAGATTTCGGCAACCATAATATGATGATGAATGCAATGAGGCCGGTGTACACCCGGATGTCCTACAATGATATTTATGCTACTGTAAATCGTATCTACGAGATAGAGAGAGATATTAAACCAAGGATAGCCGAGAAAATAGCTGAAGCTGCTACAAAGCCGTTTATTAGTGAACAGCAGCAGGAAATTCTGGATAAATATCTGAACAATAACTGGGTTTATTTTCTGGAGCCTAAGTATGATAATAATGCATTAAGCGTACTTAATAGTGCACTGAGTACCTACCTGGAAGTGTTGGCACGACGAAATTTCCAATTCAAGAAAGACCTTTTTGATTTCCAGTTAACGTTAAATTATCCAAATAAAATTTGATACTCCCAGCGAAGCCGACGATAATCTAAAAACAGAGTCTTACCTGGAATGGGATGACAATCAAAATCATATCTTCTTCTTCTTTGGCACCTTAGCACCCTTTTTGCGAGCCTCAGACAATCCTATGGCAATAGCTTGTTTACGGCTGGTTACTTTTTTACCGCTTCCGCTTTTTAGTTTGCCTTCTTTCATTTCGTGCATGGTTTCCTCAACCTTTTCGCTTGCCTTTGCTGAATACTTTGCCATGGTTTCAGTTTTTAAGTAAATGATAAATCATCAACAAGTGGTTTGCGGAAACAGTTTTTGTAATCGCAGATGTTTACTTTTACTACCGATGAAACCAATAGCAGAAAGCGAACTGATTTTAAATAATGACGGCAGTATTTATCATTTAAGTTTGTTCCCGGATGATATCGCCGATACCATTATTACGGTCGGCGACCCGGAGCGTGTCGCCCATGTGAGCCGCTATTTTGATCATATCGAACTAAAAAAGTCGAAACGGGAATTTGTTACCCATACAGGTATTTTGGGTGGAAAAAGAATCACTGTTCTGTCCACCGGAATTGGTACAGATAATATCGATATCGTCCTGAATGAACTGGATACACTGGTCAATATTGATCTAAAAACCCGTCTGCTTAAACAGGAATTACAAAAGCTGAATATCATCCGCATCGGCACATCCGGGGCTGTACAAGCTGATATTGCGGTTGATAGTCTGCTGGTATCAAGCGCAGCCTTCGGGATGGATGCACTCATGCATTATTATCAATATCAATTAACTGAAGCCGAAAAACAATTGTTGGACGCTTTTAAAGCTTCACTACCTGTAAATAGTGGATTAACTCCTTACATTGCTTCTGCAGACACATCATTAATTGATCAATTAGCTGCTGACCTGCCAAAAGGCATCACCAATACAGCGCCAGGTTTCTATGCACCCCAGGGCCGTCAAATCCGGGCACTATCAACTTATACTGATCTTATGAATATAATACAACAATTCAACTTAAATGGTCAGCGTATTACCAACCTCGAGATGGAAACGGCGGGTATTTACGGCCTGTCTGCAACTTTAGGGCATCGGGCCATATCTTTTAATGTGATATTGGCAAATCGTGCCACGCATACATTCAGTAAGCAGCCGGAAAAAATAATGGATCATTATATAAAACAGATCTTAAGCAGAATTGCAGATATTTTATAACTAAAAATAATTATACCTATATTCAAAAATCATTAGCTAATCAAGTCATCTTATTGGCTGAAAATCAACATCCCCTATATGTCTGTAAAAAAACTTACTGCCCCATTTTACGAGAAACTGTCATTGGTATTGGTCGGCCTTATTGCTTTAGGCTATCTTATCATTTTAGGTAAAGACTTGCTCGACCCATTGGTCTTCGGTTTTCTTTTTGCCATATTGCTCTTGCCGATATGCAATTTCTTTGAAAAAAAATTCCGTTTTCACCGCAGCATGGCTTCACTGTTGTCCATTATTCTGCTTATCGTTTTTATAGGCAGCATACTGTACGCGGTAGGTTCTCAAATATCAAAACTTGCTGACGACTGGCCGATGCTTAAAAAGCAAGTCGGTCAATCTATAGATCAAATAAGGGAATGGGTACAAGCCAGTTTTCATATTAATATGGAAAAGCAAATGGACTATGTGCACGATGCAACCAATAAACTCATGTCGTCTGGCAGCAGCGTCATTGGCACAACCTTGGGGGCAGTGTCATCACTGATGTTGTTTTATTCCTTCATCCTCATTTTCACTTTCCTGATATTGCTTTACAGGCGATTATTATTACGTTTTTTAGTATGGGTATTCAACGACGAAAACTCAGCTGTTGTGTATGACATCGTTGGAAATATTCAAAGCATTTTAAGAAAATACATTTTGGGCCTGCTGCTCGAAATGGTTATTGTAGCCACTATAGCCTGTGCAGCCTTCCTGCTGATCGGGGTTAAATACGCCATGCTGCTCGGACTGATCGTAGGCTTGTTTAATATCGTCCCTTATGTGGGTATATTCACCGCTTTGTTCCTTAGTTCACTCATTACTTTTGCAACAGGGAATGTAAAAGATGTATTGTGGGTAATAGTTAGTGTGATAGGCCTTCACGCTGTCGATTCGAACGTATTGTTGCCAACTATTGTAGGCTCAAAGGTTAGGCTGAATGCACTAATATCATTCTTAGGTATAGTAATAGGCGAAATGATATGGGGCTTATCCGGTATGTTCCTGGCTATACCTGTGATCGCTATTTTGAAGATCGTTTTCGACAGGATAGAAAGCCTGAAACCATGGGGTTTCCTTTTTGGCGGAGACTATGAGTACAAAAAATCCGCACAGGAGGCTATGAAAACTGAATGATCAGTGATTCATGGTAAGTTGATATACGCGCACAAAAACTGTAGCGCAATAGGCCATTAATATCAGGGTGTTAATTACCAGCAGCCAGTTTGAATCGGGTTCTGAATATTTCTTTATGGTACACCGGATAAAGAAATACACAAACCCGCCTATCAAAATTACCGGAAAAATAAATAACCACTTACTGCGGGATACGATGTACAGATGCTGCAGTTTGCTGCTATCAGTCTGGAATAGGGGAACAACAGCCAATACTAACAATAAAAGGAACAGGCGGGTGACCGCTTTTGCAACTATACCACTGGTTTTCATGAGGGGCAAAACTAATTAAAATTGAAAATAAATTACTTTTTGTCCCATCATATTGCTGAACTTATCATAAAACATCTCTCATTTTAAAACTTTTATGCTAAAAAAGATGTATAATAGATATAATACCCCATTATGAGTGCATATAAGAAAAACTATCATAATACTTCCACCTGCTGGCGATGCCATCAGGCATTAGATACAAGAGTAAATAGAAGCCTGCTTTTAAAGACACTATTCTTCTGGCTTCCGATAAAGGTTTATTTTTGCCAGAAATGTCTTGCCAAGAGGTATGTTCTTAATTTAAAAAGCAGCACACTACCAGTTTAGCAGGGATAATTTCAATCTGCAATTCAATTTTAAACGCCGATGTGTATTTTAGGAGTCTGAAAATACTAAAATCTGGCCCTGAAATGTGTTCTGCTTACAAAATTATCTTATTCTTTTTCCTTGTATCATCAGCTTCTGTTTTCGGGCAAACGGCCTTTAAATTGGTGCCGCTTGGCGTTAAAGGTGGCATAGATGAGAGCAACCTATCGGCCTATATGCTGGCGCCTGATAATAGCAATAACTTTATTTGCCTTGATGCAGGTACGCTGCATTTCGGGATAGAAAAAGCAGTCGAAAACAAAGTCTTCAATATTCCTGCCGAACAAGTGTTGAGAAGATACATTAAAGGCTACCTGATCTCCCATTCGCATTTAGATCATTTATCCGGGCTGATCATCAATTCACCTGAAGATACTGCAAAAAACATTTATGCTTTTGCTGATTGTATTGAGACCTTTAAAACCCGCTATTTCACCTGGAAAAGCTGGGCCAATTTTGCCGATGAAGGCGAAACTCCACAATTAAAAAAGTATCATTATAAGGTGCTCGTCCCGGGTGAGGAAACTACTATAGACAACACCGAAATGACGGTAAAAGCATTCCCGCTAAGTCATTCTAACCTGACCAGCACTGCTTTTCTGGTTAAAAGCAGGGATAATTATGTACTTTATTTGGGCGACACCGGCCCGGATGAAGTAGAAAAGAGCCATAATATGGAATTGCTGTGGCAAACCATTGCCCCTTTGATCAAAGAGAAAAAACTAAAAGCGATCATGATCGAGGTTTCTTTCCCTGATGAGCAACCTGACAAAACCCTCTTTGGACACTTAACACCACATTGGTTAATGAAAGAAATGGATGAACTGGAAAAACTAAGTGGTACAGGAAGCCTCAAGGGTTTTAACATTGTTGTAACTCATGTAAAACCTCCTCAAAGCAGTATTGAGCGGATAAAAAAACAATTAGCAGCCGAAAATAAATTACAACTCAACCTTATTTACCCACAACAAGGCAACGCTATCAACTTCTAATCATCGCTTAAAATATCAACACAGCTTTTGCCTAACGCAGCTAATCGGTCATTCAAAGTATTCAAACCCTGTTCGTCATGAATATTTTGATACAGTGTGCGGATCATATCCAGTTCATCATCATTGGGGTCGCAGGCTTGCGCTTTCTCCAAATGAGACAGGGCTTTGATGACTTCTTTTTTATAGTTTTCAAACAGAAGTTTGTATGATGGATCATCTTTTTTTAGCTGATAAAGCCGCAGGTGTATTTCCTCGGCCACACTATCGATCAGGTATCCTAAAGCGCGCTGGGCCACATAATAATCAGGAACAGCGGCTACTACTTTTTCATAGTAAAAAATTGCCTTTGCCCTCTGATCATCATCTTCATACAATTTAGCCATCCGGCCAAAAAAGCTGGTCTTTGCTTTAGGTGTAAGTTTTGCTGTATCGGGCAGGATACTTTCGCCAATCTGCATAGCTTTACCGCCATCATTGTAGAGCCTGGCCAGGTCAAAATCGCCTAATTTATTGAATAATACGCTATCCTTTGTTTGGGCTTTGGCTGATAAGAGGGCGAAACCAAAGAATAATAACGCAAGAGTTTTTTTAAGTAACATGAATAGGTTCAAAGATACGTATCAAACGTAAGAGCACCTTACGATAGTGCCTTCCATTGCAAATATGCTCCACGCATGCAATGCCCGCATGGGCGATAGCCCATCTCCTTAGCTTCCTTTTCAGAATGAAAAAACATGCGATTTTTGATTTTCATTCTTTTACCCGAGGCACAGCAAAAGGTCCCGTATATTTTCAGCCTGCTGTTTCCTGCCAATTGGATGTCCCCGCGATCGATCAGCATTTTTAACCTTCGCATTCTTTTGAAAGCAGTATCGCCTAATTCTGCATGTTTTATCATGCTGCATCATGAAAAATTATACCTAATGTGTGCCGTCTACCTGATGTCACCTCACTTACACCATGTTTCATGTTTACCCGGTAATAACCTTTACTACCTTTTACCGGCCGGAAGTTGGTGGTGAATATCAGCATATCGCCTTTTCGTGGTTTCAGCACAATTGCTTTTGATTGCGCCCGTGGCCTTTGTTCTATCAGCACAAATTCTCCCCCCTCATAATCTTTGCCAGGTTCATCCAGAAATAAAACTAATTGCATCGGGAAAAATATTTCGCCGTAGAGGTCCTGGTGCAGCGTGTTATACCCTCCTTTGTCGTAGCGCAGTATCAAGGGTGTTGGTTTGATCTGCTGATGTACGTGACATTCTTCAATTAGCT
>DATHLW010000146.1:0-2949 GCA_035487675.1 Mucilaginibacter sp.
TGCTGCCAGGCTATCAATCTATTGGCATTGCTGCGCCTATTCTTCTGGCTTTGTTCCGATTCGGACAGGGCTTGGGCCTTGGCGGCGAGTGGGGTGGCGCTGTTTTGTTAGCGACAGAAAATGCGCCTGAGGGCAAAAAAGCATGGTATGGTATGTTTCCTCAATTGGGCGCCCCTATTGGGTTTTTAGTCTCAAGCGGTACGTTTTTACTGTTGAGCAAAACTATGACCGACCAACAGTTTTTAAGTTTCGGTTGGCGCATCCCTTTTATTGCCAGCGCACTGCTGGTTTTTGTGGGGTTATATGTGCGTTTAAAGATCGCCGAAACACCGGATTTTATGAAGATCATTGAAAAAAATGAGCGCGTAGAAGTGCCTTTTATCGATGTGTTTATAAAACATACCAGGGCTATTGTATTAGGCACCTTTGCCACTATTACCAACTTCCTGCTGTTTTACCTGATGACTGTATTTACTTTAAGCTGGGGAACATCTGCCCTACATTATTCTAAAGGCAGCTTCCTGATCGCGCAAATGATCTCGATGGTGTTCTTCGGCGTGGGTATTCCCTTATCAGCTGTTTTGGCCGACCGGTTTGGACGTGCTAATATGCTTATCCTGTCTACCGTTTGTATCTTTTTGTTCGGCCTGTTTTTTTCACCCTTGTTCAGTACGGGTAGCTGGGCAATGACCGTTGGGTTTCTCGTCCTCGGCATGTTTTTAATGGGGCTTACTTATGGCCCTATTGGCACTGCGCTGGCAGGAATTTTCCCGGCATCTGTCCGCTATACGGGCGCATCATTATCTTTCACCCTGGCAGGCATACTGGGTGCATCGCTCACCCCGGCACTGGCTACTATGCTCGCTAAGAATTATGGCCTTAACTATGTGGGTTATTACCTGTCATTTGCTGCTGCTATCAGTTTCATAGCGCTGTTTGCGGCAAGATCTTCGATGAAGGAGAATTAGGCACCGGGCTTAGTTTTTTACAATCATGGTAATGCCTATCCCAATTTATTATGATATTAAATTGTAGTTTTGAAGGTTGATCTCATACGATCAATCAATCCGATACTGAAAACTGATACTGTGTACACCAAGCTCGTCCTGTTATTTTTACTGTTTGCAAATTGCGCCATGGCACAAACCGTCGATGGCTGGGCGCTTAAAGACAATGATGATGGCGTAAAAATATTTACCCGCGATGTAGAAAACTCAAAAGTTAAAGCTATCAAAGTGGAGTGCCAGTTTGATGCCACACTTTCACAATTGGTTGCTGCATTGATGGATGTCAAAAATAGCGAAGAATGGTTATACCATACATCCTCCAATTATATTGTGAAGCAGGTGTCCCCGTCGGATTTGTACTATTATTCAATGGTCGAGATGCCCTGGCCAATAAGCAACCGGGATTTTATAGCGCATTTGATTGTTTCGCAGGACCCGGTTACAAAAGTGGTAACCATTAACGCACCCTGCATTGCGGATATGGTACCTGTAAAATCCGGAGTGGTGAGGATTGCCAACTCAAACGGCAAATGGGTATTAACGCCTGTAAATAACGGACATGTAAAAGTTGTTTACACCCTGCATGCCGATCCGGGCGGTAGTATACCTGCCTGGCTAACCAACCTGTTTGTAACGCAAGGCCCACACCAAAGCTTTAAAAAGCTAAAAGTACATCTGCAAAAACCCGTTTATAAAAATGTAAAGCTCGCCTATATCGTCAATTGAGCGCAGGCAAACAATTCATATTAATTCACTATTAACTTTCAACTTAATATATCACTATAATTTAACCTGAATTTTATTGCCTACTAATAACTGACCGGTAAACTTGTGTATTAATAAATGACATTTTAAGTGCGTTTATCTAATACAAAAATATCACTACTCCATTTTTTCCTGATCACCTCCCTGACCCTTCTACTCAAACCTAATGCAACTGCTCAGACGGTCTCCTCTGCAAATGTTTTCGCTTATAATGATAATAGGCATAATGGTTTTTTATTTAATGAACTTCAGGATGATCGCATTTACACCGGGGCCAGTATAGACAAGCATGATGAAGCGCAGACTGATGCGCCAACATTAACTTCGTTAGATTTTCCCCGAACATTGGAAAGCCTTTACTTAAAGCCAATCACATATCATGCGATCAAAAACTATCCGCGATATGCCATACTGGTCCGGGTATACAGCATTGAATTAAAGCATAGCGCACGACTTACTTTTAAGCCATTCAAATTAGTTATTGTCCCCTTTTGGCAATCAAAATAATTTTCCGACAAGTATCAGCATGTGGGGTGTTTGAGGCCTTTTTGGGACTTTGGTTTCATTATCACTAATTACCCCTCTTGCAAACAAAAAAGTTTTGTTTATCATTGTGTCACACGAACGCATTATACTTTGTTGTTCGGGTATAACCAATTATACATTAACCAAAAACAACCACTTTATCCAATTTTACAGGTCAATGAGTAAAAACCCTGCGTACCTCGAGTCAAAAAGCCACTATGAGATCCTGGACGGACTGCGTGGCGTAGCTTCTATCCTGGTAGTCATCTTTCATGTATTTGAAACGTATTCCGGCGATCGCTTTCACCAGGTAATCAATCACGGCTATTTGGCTGTCGACTTTTTCTTCGTTTTGTCAGGTTTCGTGGTAGCCTATGCCTATGACGACCGTTGGGGTAAAATGACCCAATGGGATTTTTACAAACGCCGCCTCATCCGTTTGCAGCCGATGGTCATTATTGGGACTATAATCGGGGCGATCCTTTTTTACTTTCAAGCCTGCGGGGTATTCCCGAATATCGCCGGAACGCCTGTATGGAAGATGCTGCTGGTCATGGTGGTTGGTTTTACGATGCTTCCTTTGCCTCTCTCGATGGATATCCGCGGCTGGCAGGAAATGAACCCGCTTGATGGCCCGGCCTGGTCGCTTTTT
>DATHLW010000147.1:0-3658 GCA_035487675.1 Mucilaginibacter sp.
GTCAGTTTTTTTCACATCACCATAATACTTGATCGAGTCTTTTGATATTTTTAAATAAAATAATCCACCCATTTCAGAACCTGAGTTGTAATATATGACTTCTACTATCTGCCCATCATTGATCGCTGATTTGGTTTGACATATGCCACAGAATTTAAACCCGGTTATGATTAAGAAAGTCAAAAAAATAGTTTTCATCTAAGTTGTTTTCTATTAGATGCTTTTAAATGTATTATTCCATAAACGGTAAATGCACCTCGGCGATCATACAGCGGGCGCTGCCTCCACCGTTGTTTTCTATGGTGCTTATATCGGAATAAATTGGTTTGCTAAATGAACTTAAAATGGTTTTCTGCTCGTAACTCAACGAACCCCACGCGCTTTTTGACATCACCACCAGACTTTCACCGGCTTGATTTTGAACCTCCAGCATATTGCCCGCAAAATGGTTCATTTGCTCAAAAGAAATAGAAATAATTTGTTTTTGGGTTGACCTTAACGAGTTGATCACCTTCTCTTTTTCTGATTCGTCCTTAATGCTATCAAGACAAATGACCGCAAAGCTGCTTCCTATACACATCAATACATTGGTGTGGTAAATGTCCATGTCGTTTTGATCGACCGCATGAAAAAGAATTGGTTTGTAGCCACTTTCCGCACAAAACAGGTCAAGCACTTCTTTGTCTGTACGCGGCGACAGGCAGGCATAAGCTATTTTGTTTTCTCGGTCCAATACCATGCTGCCTGTACCTTCCAGGAATTTATTTTCGTGTTCAAATCGACTCAGGTCGATCACATGCTTTACTTTGAACTCATCTTCCAGTCCCATTATAATATCTTCACGACGCTCCAGGCGGCGGTTTTCGGCCATCATCGGGTAGAGGAACACCGTGCCATCATTGTGAAAGGAAACCCAGTTATTCGGGAAGATGGAATCAGGGGTATGCGGCTCGTCGCTATCATCGATCACAATCACTTCGACATTATTCTCCCGGAGTACGTTCACAAGATTATTGAATTCTTTTAATGCCTTGTCCTGCACCTGTTGCTGTTCGGCATTGCGGTTTTGGAAAGCATTACTCCCTGCAGTTTGCTCGTTAAAGCCAAAATTTACCGGGCGTATCATTAATATGGTGGATGTAGTCTGTGACACGATTACTTGATTTATAAGATTAAACAGATGAATTCGACTTATACAATTTATTAAAAATAATCAGATTGAATTTGATCAAGCGGATCAAGATAATCCTTCTAATCCCAAAATCGTGTCATACAATTTTATCCCTCAAAAGCGGCATACTCATACAATGGAAACCACCGCGGGCACGCGAAAGTTCTGATGATGGCATCAATATCAAAGTATCTTTCATATCATGCGGATCAAGTTCGTTGTTTTCAAACTTTTGCAGCAGATCAGCAACTTTTATAATGCCAAATCCCTTTTTTCGGAATGCTTCAACTGTTTTATCATTGCGATCGTATCCTAAAACAACCCCTTCTTTTACAGCAAGCAGGTTGCAGGAGTCGGTCCATTGTTCGCGGGCATCATAGGGGAATTTATCATTGCCTGAATAAATGAATTTGGTTTTTTTGCCACTCCCCAGGTCATTCTCACTAATATCGCTCAACAATTCTTCCAGGGTCTTAAATACACGTGGTTTTGTCTTTCCTTTTTCAAACTGTGCAATCTCCGTTTTGTCTTTTGATTTTTTGTCTGAAAACCATTTAATCACGTTTGTTTCCTCAACGGCATCTTCCAGTGCTGATAGCGATCCAAGCATTACCCACACATTACGTTTTACCTGGGTAAAAATAGTATCGATGTGCATGTAATCGCGTTTGTGAGGTATTTTAACTATGGTCACTTTTTTTACCACATCGTTCTCGAAAAGCAGTTTCATCGCTTCATTTGCCCCGCTAATTGAAGTTCTCTCACTGCAACCGATCACTAAATGATCCGGACTAACCATCATCACATCACCGCCTTCAAGTGTTGTCTTTTCATCCTGCTCTTCTCCCGGGCGCAAGAAATGGTGCACCGTTTCAGGTATTTCAAGGATATTATCCGTGTATCGGGCAAAAAGTGGATGGTTAAAGAAGATATATCGCGCCAGCAATGTTTCGCGTGAACGGGCTTTTTTTGCCGGTTTATTCAGCAACATATGATCATTAATAGCGATACCGATATCCCTCGAAAATATCAGGTTAGGGATAGGAGCAAAGATCATATCATCATTCCCTAAAGAGCCCGAAATAAATATTTTAGCCAGTTCAACAGGTGGTGTATCGATTAATTTTTGCTGCAAATGGTAGGTGCAATTCTCGATAGCACAAACAGAAGCAACAAGCTTTTTACGAATATCATCTTCAATTAAAATATCCGCAAGCAGGTTCTGCAACTCGACCACTTTGGTGGAAGCATGGAAGTTTTTATTGTCCGGCTTAAAGAATGCACGGTTACTTTCCGTTGAATCAATCTCTTGAAGCTTACCTTTTATTTTATCCGGATCAAGGAAATACATCAACAGCTTTACGTAATAGTCATATTCATTACGGCGCATGGTATCCAGGTGTACAATGTCTTCAAACAGCCAGTCCTGGGCTTTTGAGGGTACTACTTTTCCCAAACCACTATCGGGGCTATGTATTAACAGGCAACGCAAATCGCCAATCTCAGATGTTACATCGATCTTGAAATCATTTTTGTTTTTAGTCATAAAGGGCTGTAATCGGCCACAAATCTACCTAGAATTATCTGAACTTAGAGCCAAGAGCAAAGATTCAGGAACCAAGACCTTTAGACAATTAAATTATTTGAATTTGGCTTAAATTATCTTTCTTGAATCTTGGTTCTTGTATCTTGACTCTAATAACTAATTTTGGCGGATGGATTTTATAATTGAAGCCGCTGTTAAAGCCGTTAAAGCCCTATATCAAACAGACCTCAATGCTGCCGACATCAATCTTCAGCCAACGCGTAAAGAATTTGAAGGACAAGTGACTATAGTTACCTTCCTATTTACCAAAATTTCGCGCAAATCACCTGAGCAAACCGGTGCCGAAATAGGGGAGTATCTTAAAAACGAGGTAGAAGAAATAGCTGGTTTCAATGTGATCAAAGGCTTTTTGAACATCTCATTAGCTGATGGCTATTGGCTCGATAAGTTTTATAACGAAATATTGCCGGATGATTTTGCCTCTTTTAAACCAAATGGGAAAAAAGTTATGGTGGAATATTCTTCACCTAATACCAACAAACCATTGCACTTGGGCCATGTGCGTAATAACCTGCTTGGTTACTCTGTTGCAGAGATATTAAAAGCCGATGGCTACGAGGTTGTCAAAGCCAATCTTGTAAATGACAGGGGAATACATATTTGTAAATCCATGCTGGCATGGCAAAAGTTTGGAAATGGCGAAACGCCGGAGTCGGTCAAAGAGAAAGGTGATCATCTGGTCGGTAAGTATTATGTGCTGTTTGATAAGGAATACAAAAAGCAGACAGATGAGTTGAAATCATTTGGCCAAACCGAAGAAGAAGCTAAAAAGAATGCGCCTATTATGAAACAGGCGCAGGAAATGCTACTGCAATGGGAGGCCGGTAACGAAGAAGTGATCAACCTGTGGAAAACCATGAACCTTTGGGTTTATGACGGTT
>DATHLW010000148.1:0-4282 GCA_035487675.1 Mucilaginibacter sp.
TCCAGAATGGTTTCTCCTACAGTTTTTATCTCCGGGGGAAACCCACAGGGGTGGTAAAGAATGAAGTGAAGCTCGATCTGGGTTTGGTACATGATTATTATACCTATCAGCAATATGTTACGGATACTATTACCAATAGTAATTTTTCGCGCTCAGTAGTAAATCAACGGGTGCAAAATAATTCCTTCCAGGATATTACTCTAAAAGCCAAAGCCGGTTACAGGCTTAGTAACAAAATATTGCTTGATGTAGATCTCCAACAGATAGCTGCAGGGCGGGATTTTGGTAATTTCCTGTATGAGGCAAAACTAAGTCTGGCAGGCGGTGATAAAGCAGGCAGGATAACTTTAGGAGCTTACCAGCAAAGCAGTTCTCCACCCTTAGTTTATACTGACTGGATATCAAATCATTACATATTCCATAATAGTTTTAGTAATCAAAAGACAACCAACCTGTCTTTTAATTACATAAATAATCCACTTAAACTCGATTTAAAAGTAGAATACTTTTTGATCAGTGATTATTTGTATTTCACCGCACAGCCTAACGGGATAGATGCTACACCGGCACAGCTGCATAACCCAATAAACCTGTTAAAAGTAAGTTTTGGGAAGAACCTTGCATGGCGCAGGTGGCATTTTGACAACTTTGTAGTTTATCAGAAAAGTGACTATCAAAATACGTTGAGAACTCCCTCGGTTTATACTTATAGCAGCCTGTACTATTCAAAGTTATTATTCAGTGTGCTTAATAGTAATTTTGGGCTTAATGTACGCTACAATACCGCTTATGTAGCACCATCATATGCAGTGGGTCTTGGGCAGTTTTATAACAACAGCCCCAATCTTACTTTTTCATCCTATCCTGTAGCTTCAGTATTTTTTAAAGCAACATTGATACGCACCAATATATTCTTGCAGTATGATTATGCTAACCAGGGTTTATTCAGCAAGGGATATTACATGGTTAACCGTTATCCGGGCCCGAACCGTTTATTGAAAATAGGGGTATCGTGGTCGTTCTACAATTAAGTTTGCAGTGGGCGGTTTGCAGTTTCTCATGCTAACTGCAAACTGATTACTGCCAACTGAAATCAAGTTTTCTGTTTCTTCTTATGTGCAGCCGGGAATAATACATTGTTTAGTATTAACCGGTATCCGGGAGAATTGGGATGCAATTTGAGGTCAGTAGGAGGGTCACCGACCACGTGCTGGTAGTCTTCGGGATCGTGTCCGCCATAAAAGGTCCATTGCCCTTTACCATATTCACCATGGACATAGCGGGCCTCGTTACCGGTTTTCATTTCGCCCATAATGGTTACGCCGGGTTTAAGCATTTTTTCATTAAATGCGGTGGTGAGTCCCATAAATCCTTTGATCACTTTATCATGATTTTGGGTAAGCATACTGGGTACCACATCCCATTTGGCCGAGAAATCGAAAAGGCTAAAAAAGTCTCTTGAACGCTCAACTTGCCTTGTGGTTGTTACATCAATATTGCTGAACTGGTGCGACATGGGGTTCATGTCCAGTGTGAAATTCTGAAAAGCGAAAGTTTGTGTAAAATCCAGCTTTGATTGTGCGTCCGGATCAGCGGCATCTCCATCAAACATACTTTCGCAAATATCCGTATTGGATGAGGCCAGGGCAATATCAAAAGTGTCAGTACCCGAACACATGGCGAACAGGAAGCCCCCGCCGGAGCAAAAATCACGGATGCGTTCGGCAACGGCAAGCTTCATTTGCGATACTTTTTTAAAGCCTAGCTTATGTGCCGTAGCCTCCTGAATCTTCACATCGTCATTGTACCATTGTGCATAGCGGAATGAACCATAAAACTTACTGTACTGCCCGGTAAAATCCTCGTGGTGCAGGTGCAGCCAATCGTACTTAGGCAGATCGCCACGTATCACCTCCTCATCATACACCACATCGTAAGGTATCTCGGCATATTTTAGCACGAGTGTAACAGCATCGTCCCAGGGCAATTTATTTTTTGGTGAATAAACGGCCATTTTAGGGGCCTTTTCCAGCTTCACCAAGTCCATATTGACAGACGGGTCGCTAATTTCGGTGATGATCTCGCTTACTTTGGCATCGGCCAATACTTCATAACTTACCCCGCGTATTTTGCATTCGTCCTCAACAGCTTTGTTATACTTCATCATGAAGCTGCCGCCCCGATAATTGAGCAGCCAGTCCACTTCCTCACCATTTTTTAGCGTCCAGAAGGCGATGCCATACGATTTCAGGTGATCCTTTTGCTCCTCATCCATAGGTATAAGAATGGATGCAGCCATTGACAGCAATGGAGAAAAGAGTAGGGCAAAAACTAAAAGATATTTTTGCAGATGCTTCATTTTCAAAAGTAACGAATAATTACTTAGGCTATTATGATTTTAACGTAATCGTTACTCACTTGGTTTTGCGTTCAGGTCGGTAAGGTCTTTTGACTGTCTTCTATCCTTCGGGATTTTAAGAAACTCCGCATAACTGGAATCTATGTAAATAGTCAAATTAAAGTCAGGACTGGTATACGTATCGATAGTTGGAGTATACATAATAATAAAATTAGTCATCTCCTGTCCTTTTAAGGGTATGTAGTTCTTCAAATTATCCGGGCTGAATTCCCTTGCTATTTGCTGTTTTAATTCTTCATCTTTCCCTAACTGCGCAACTTTTTTCCTTTTGTTGGCATCAGAATGCGAATCAAACAGGTTGAGTTTGAGGCCTCCATTGTAATCGCCCTTAGCATCTTTTGAATAGACTAAGGTTTGCCCGCCAAACGGAGATAAAGTTGGTGCGGTGGTCAAATTACCGAGCCTGGTTTCTGTTCCGGTAACAGTGACGCCTTTAAGTGTGGTCCCCTTTAGGTCGAGCAAAATTTCTACTGAGCTCAAATCCTTTACGTAAAGTGTATCTGTTTGATAGGAAAATCCCGAAAAGGTGACCAGGTCGCCCACATGAGCTTTTATAGAGAAAAAACCATTTTGGTCGGATACGGTAATTATATTCGATTTTAAATTTTGTACGCTGATACCGGATAGCGGAACCCTTGTTTTATTCTCTAAAACCCGTCCAGTTAAATTACCCTGGGCAAAACTTAAATTGACTATGAATATTAGAAATATTGAAAATAGTAAGACACGCATCATGACTGCTAATTAACGAATTATTTTATAAGGTATTATGATTTGGTAGGGTTGCAATTTGAGAAATTTTAATAGGGATGATTTGCCAGCTAAATATTTTACTTTCAATCAATCTTCACTTCTCCTTTCACCTTTCCGCTTTATCCTTTTTTATTACCTTTGCAGTCCAATAAAATATTGACAATGAGCAAAGCAATAATCAAGACTGTAAAAGGCGATATGACCGTAGAATTCTACGATAAAGATGCCCCAAATACAGTTGCAAACTTTAAAAAACTGGCTAAAGAAGGATTTTATGATGGTGTAACTTTTCACCGCGTGATCCCGAACTTTGTAATACAGGGCGGATGTCCTTTCTCCAAAAATCCTGAAACTGCTTATCGCGCAGGAAGCGGTGGTCCGGGTTACCATATCGATTGTGAACTGACCGGAGACAACCAATACCACGACCGTGGCGTATTGTCAATGGCTCATGCAGGCCGTAATACAGGAGGTTCGCAATTTTTTGTTTGCCACAGCCGCGATAATACTGCTCACCTTGACAGAAATCATACCTGCTTCGGTAAAGTGATCGAAAATGTTGACGTGGTAGACAGCATTCGCCAGGGCGATAAAATTTTAGGTATCGAAGTAATCGAAGAATAGTATTAGTTGACAGAGTTAGGTGGTTGATTAAGTTTATAGCATTTATTCAACCACTTAACTCAATCAACCCAATCAACATATAACTTACAGAATGAATTTACGTGGAATAGTAGCAGTATCGGGCAAACCGGGTTTATGGAAAGCATTAGCACAAAATAAAACCGGGTTTATATTAGAGAGCCTTGATGCGCAAAAAACCAAACTGGTAGCAAATTTGTCTACAGCCAAGATCGCTGCTTTGGATGAGATCACCATTTTTGGCGATGAGGAAGATATCAGGCTGACAGACGTTTTTGGACGAATGAAAGCTGCTAAAAGTGTTCCTGATGCAAAAGCTGACGGTAAAGCATTGCGCGCATTGTTCAGGGAGGTAGCGCCCGGCCATGATGAGGAGAAAGTATATGCTTCTGATATGAAGAAGATCGTATCGTGGTATCATATCATGAAAGATATGCCTTTGTTCAGTGAACCTGATCCAGGTGAAGC
>DATHLW010000149.1:0-3797 GCA_035487675.1 Mucilaginibacter sp.
AAACATGTTCGAGTTTTGGGATTGGGTTGGGGGACGTTATTCTTTATGGAGCGCGATCGGGTTATCCATTTCTTTAAGCATCGGCTTTGAAAACTTCACCGAACTACTGACCGGTGCCCACCAAATGGATCAGCATTTTAAAAATACCGAGCTTGAACAAAACCTACCGGTAATATTAGCTTTAGTAGGCATTTGGTACAATAACTTCTTTGAATCCGAAACAAATGCCATCCTACCATACGATCAGTACATGCACCGTTTTGCCGCTTACTTCCAACAGGGAGATATGGAAAGCAACGGCAAGCATGTGGACCGCAACGGAAATACCATAGACCATTCCACCGGGCCGATCATTTGGGGAGAGCCGGGTACTAATGGCCAGCACGCATTTTATCAATTAATTCACCAGGGTACCAAACTGATCCCTTGTGACTTTATTGCCCCTGCACAATCACATAACCCGCTTGGCGAGCATCACCAGATGCTGTTGTCTAACTTCTTTGCTCAAACTGAAGCCTTAATGAACGGCAAAACCCGCGAGGAAGTCGTAGCTGAATTAAAGGCCGCCGGTAAAACAGATGCTGAAATAGAAAAGCTGGCACCATTTAAAGAGTTTGATGGCAATCGTCCAACCAACTCCATACTGGTAAAGAAGATCACACCGCGCACTTTAGGTTCATTGATCGCGATGTATGAGCACAAGATATTTGTACAGGGTATTATCTGGAACATCTACAGTTTTGATCAGTGGGGAGTTGAACTGGGCAAGCAATTAGCCGGTAAAATTCTTCCTGAATTGAGGACTGGGGATGAGGTAAGCAGTCATGATTCATCAACAAATGGGTTGATCAATCAGTATAAGGCATGGCGATGATTTTTGGCTAAAGCCAGTTTTATTTGTTCGTTGTCCGTTGGCTAAAGCCAACGGCAATGAATTTAGATGCACAAAAAAATTCATTGCCGTCCCATTTATGGGACGGATTAAGGTCATCGACTAATTGGCTTTAGCCAAAATCTTCGCCAGATTATTACTATCTTTCATGCACACATGGCTTGTAAAAAAGTACCTAAATCAATTTATCAAACATGTCTTTCGTAAAAATCTGGGTGCATTTAGTATTTGCCACAAAAGATCGTGAACCTTTGCTTTCAAAAGAGTTCAGATACGATCTTCACAAACACATAATTCAAAATTGTAAAAAGAAAGATATCTTTTTACAGACTATTAATGGTTATACTGATCATTTGCATTGCCTGATCTCTTTAGGAAAAGATCAAACCATCTCGAAAGTAAGCCAATTAATAAAGGGTGAATCTTCATTCTGGGTGAATAAAAATAATTTGACTATAGAAAAGTTTAGCTGGCAGGATGATTATTTTGCTGTTTCGATAAGTGAGTCGCAGGTTGAAACTGTAGTGAACTACATTAAAAACCAGGAAAAGCATCATTCAACCAAATCATTCGACGATGAAGTGAACGAGTTTATGAACAGGTACGGATGGCAAACAATTAAAGGATAATTTTTCTACTTTACCGCAAACTGCCAACCGGAAACTGCATACTACTTTTTAACAAACTTCACCTGGAATAACTTATCCCAGTATTTTCCTGTAAGGAATATGCGACCTGTAGCCTTATCATAGGCAATGCCATTTAACACATCCGAGTTAAGGTTTCTTTTATTCTGAGGATAAAGATTGGTCAAATCTATTTTCCCTATAACTGCACCGGTTTTAGGGTCAATTATCACGATGATATTTTTCTCCCAGATATTGGCGTACAATTTACCGTCAATATATTCCAATTCGTTTAGGGAGTCTATCCGGCCATTATCATCATAGACATCGATAAAACCTATTTGGCGATAGGTATCTTTATCTAAAAACCAAATCCGGTTGGTGCTGTCATCAGTATAAAGTTTCTTCCCGTCAAAGCATAACCCCCAACCCTCCACACCTACGTGATAGGGTAAAGTATTCAACAGTTTAAAGGTATTCTTGTCAAATACAAAAAGGAACCTCGGGTCTTTGTAGGTCAGCATTATTATCTTGTCACCAATGATGGCGCTGCCTTCCCCAAAATATTGAGTATCGAGTTTTGCCTGCATAACAGCTTTACCAGTTTCAAGACTCACCTTGAGCAGCTTTGAGTGCTTTGGCTCACCGGTACTCTCATACAAATATCCGCCCTGGTATAATAATCCTTCAGTAAAAGAGCTGGTATCATGCGGATATACTTTTTCAATCTTAAAAGTGTATTCTTCGGGAGCCTTCGGAGCCAACAATACAATATTAGTAGATATATCCTGGCTTTTACCGCCCTGGTACAATTTAGCAGTGATCGCCCTCGGGCCCAAAGGCATCATATCCGTTTTCAGGCTGACGGCAGACGAATCTTTTTTAGAGGCAAACCGTGTAGAATCGAGCAGGTAAACAATAGAGTCGGGCTTTGTATCGGCAGGATAGCTTAGCTTTACTGCTACTTCCTGTCCTTGTTTATAAGATGTTCCGGCTTCGGGACTTATGGATAAACTGGCTTCCGGTTTGTTTTTACTACAGCTGTTACAGCCAAATGCAAGGGCCGCAACTGCTGTTAAAAGCAGAATGGTCTTATTTTTCATAGTTTAATCAGAAGAGGGCCAAAAGGCATCTTCAATATGTTTTAGTGTATAATTGTCGTTCCGTTCAAATAAAATGGATATGATGTCAAAACGCACTTCCCCCTGGTGATCCATCAGGTAAATATATTCATCTGCCGCATCGGCCAGTAATTTTTGTTTGCGTCTGTCTACAAAATCTTCGGGCTCGCCAAATCCGTTGCCGGTACGCGTTTTCACTTCCGTAAAAATGATGATCTTATCTTTATAAGCTATCAGATCAACTTCAGCTTTGCCATGTGTCCAGTTCTCGTCCAGTATTTCGTAACCCAAACCTTCCAGGAATGTTTTTGCCAAACTTTCGCCTCTGCGGCCAAGGTCAAGGTGCTGCGCCATTATTTAATGATCACCGAGCCTAAATAATCCGAAATACTCTTTTCTACCTTCTTCATCTGCATGTACTGGGTCAGCAATATCTCCGTATTCTCATCGCCTTCAGCAGTTTGCAGTTCGGCGCGCAAACCGTCCAATATCTTGCCTACTTTATGCTTTTTCAAATGAAATATGGCTCCTAAAATAGTGGCTTTCATATTCACCTGCTCATCCGGTACTAAAATCTTATGCATCTCGTACCAGTTTTCGCTCAGCGTATATTTTGTTGCCAGCAAAGTAACGGTCAGATCGACTATTTCCTTATCAGGATAATGGATAAAAAATTGTTCGTCAGGCAATACTCCATTTTCCAGCTCCTTACCATACATCTCTACAAACTTTTTGCTTGGCGGGTGTTCAAATTCCACGTCCCCCAACTCCGCAACCATAAATGGCCCGATATAGGTATTGGCTATACCATCCCAGTCGATCATTTTGGACCCATAAAGCAGTAATAAACGAATGATTTCTTTTTCCTGAGAGGCATCTCCAAACGCGATCGACTCTAATTCCCTACTTGATAAACCTTTAACCTCTGAATCCTCTACCACCTCCTCATCGGCTTGTGGTGGTAATATTCTTACATTATTTCTCTCTTCAGATTTTTCTTTCTTTTTGCGTTCATCTTGTATTAATTTATTAATGACGCCAAGGAATTTTATTTCTTCAATATTAAACTTGTGAGAAGCAATGCGGGTATATTCTGACCTCTTGAGTTCATCTTTAATTAAGGATATTGTCTTAGCAATTTCCGTAAAAGCATTAGCC
>DATHLW010000150.1:0-3880 GCA_035487675.1 Mucilaginibacter sp.
ATAGCTTACACCACTATAACTTACACCCAAACGAATACCTTTATACGTTCCGGCAACTTCCGCTGATGGTTGAGCATAGGCTGCAATACGGGGGTCATTATAACCTTCCAATATGGATTCCAATGGTGCTCCAAACGAAACATCCCCCCATGAGTGAGTAATATCACTAAATGGGTTTTGATAACTTATGCCATTGGTCATGTGCACCAACGCATCATCATTCACTGTACTTAGCAAACCATAACTGTTTGCTACTGCTTTTTCGGCTTGCGCCTGTGCAGTTGCCGCATCGGCATAAACAATATGCATAGCTAAGCGTAGCCTTAAGGTATTAGCATATTTTATCCATTGCGTATAGTCTCCGCCATAAATTAAATCGAATTTAGCAAAAGGTGTAGCTCCTGGATTAGCTGTTACATACTTGGTTAAATTATTTACTGCTGTATCCAGTTCATTGAAAAATGCTGTATAAGTAGCTTGCTGGCTATCATAAGGGATATTAAATGCAGACGTACCAAATTTTGTGTAAGGTATGGGACCGAATATATCGGATACCCTGTGCATGGCCTCAACCTTGATGATCAACGCAACTGCGTAAAAATCAGGGTTAGACGTTTGCGCACGATGCTTGACCTGTAACCAGTTACTCATTACGTGCTGGTTAGGCTCATCGAATGCGAAAGTATTCCAGTCGGACCTTAAAGCATAAGTGGTGTTATTGTTACCACCAAATGGATCAGCCGACATCATATAGCCCGAATAAAAATCGGCATTCAAATTTTGTTGTACCTGGTATTCCCAGTTCACAACACGCATTACAGAAGTTTGCATATCGGGGAAGAAACCACCCACATTCTGCCCGTCGCCTTTTAATTGGCCTTCGGTAACAGCATTGGGGTTAGTGTTGTATGCCTTAAACTCCTTGGTACAGGACGTTATCACGAGCAGTGCTAATATGCCAAGCCATAATGCCTTGCTCTTTTTTGTAAAACAACTTTTAATCGTTTTCATGTCTTCTTATATTTAATATTTTGTCATTAAAATCTTGCAGATATATTGAAACCAAAGCTTCTTACACTCGGCTGGCCAAATAAGTCAATACCCTGTAACCCATTATCTGAAGATAAAGTTACATCAGGATCGTAAGGCGCTTTTAAGTAAAAGAAGAACAGGTTACGTGCTGTTAGCGCTACACGCAGACTGCTTATTTTGTTGTTAAATACCGACCCTCCGAAAGTATAGCCTAAGGCAGCTTCTCTTAAACGAACGTTGGTAGCAGAATAAGCATACTGTGCTAAAGCACCCTGGCGCGAACCAATCGCCTGGTAATAGTTTTGGGCGGTAAAATGCTGTCCATTAATAGTCACGCCACCATTATCTCTTGCAACAGCTGTTACCTGCGAATCACCGTTATAGTCGAGGTAAGCCTGAGTCATATCCACGACCTTGCCCCCAAAGCGTCCGTCAACTAAAAAGCTCAGATCAATTCCTTTATATTTGAATGTATTATTCCATCCTAACAAGAATTTGGGGTTTGAATTACCCACATCTGTATATCCGGCAGGATCGCTACCCTCTAATACCGGTTTGCCGTTTGCATCTACAGCAATCTTACCATTTGCATCCCGTTGAAAATCCCTGGCGTAAATTTCACCATATGATTGTCCAACCCTTGCTTCCAGTGAATAGCTGTCAAATGACGATGGCAACTGGAATCTGTTGTGCACAACCGGAACTCCTGTAGAATAATCTGTGAACAACGCAATGATCTTGTTATTGTTCTTAGAAAATGTTACCGTCGAGTTCCATTTCAAACCGCTTGCTATATCTCCGTTATAGCCTAAGCTTCCTTCAAAACCAGAGTTTTGGACATTGCCTGCGTTAATATAAAAGCTGTTGTATCCTGATGACGTGGGAGCAGCAACCTGAAATAATTGGTTATAAGTGTTGGTATGATAATAAGTTACATCAAAACTTAAATGGTCATTAAAGAAACGCCATTCCATACCGCCTTCATACGATTTTGTTTTCTCCGGCTTTAATCCAGGGAATGGTTGATTTGGGTTTAATGATAGTTTGTTGCCAGATTCAGAGTACTGTACAGGAACTGTACTAATATAGCTTTGTATGCTATTACCCACCTGGCTGTAAGATACACGCAATTTGCTGTAGGTGATCCAATCAGGCATTGCAATAGTTTTGCTCAAAATGTTTGTTAAACCAACAGATGGATAAAAGAATGATGAGGTGGAAGTATACGCTAAAGCAGATGACCAGTCGTTGCGGCCTGTAATGTCAAGGTATAATATGTCCTTATATCCGGCTTCAGCACTAAAGAACAATGATTGAGTCTGAGCTGTGGTTGTAACAGTTTGTGTAAATGAGGTTTTAGGGTTTAATTGATCAACGTTAGCTGCATTAAAATAATTAGGTACAATACCCAGATAGCCGTTAAAACCATTACCGTAAGCCTGGTTATCCTGTATGCTTGCACCAAGTGTTCCACTGAAGTTAAAGTCGCCTACCTTTTTATTTAAATTCAGTAATGCGTCGCTATAAACTTGTGTGTTTGTTTGTTGGCTATAATTATAATTACCAGTAGGACCGGTCAGGATGCTTGAAGAAGTGGCAGAAATTTTTTGATCATTTTTAAAATCGGTTCTGTCCAGTTTGCCTCTCAACTGGAAGTTGATCCAACTGGCTATATCCCATTTTGCTGATAACGAACCCAGGATGCGGTTTAAACCTTGTGTATTTACATCACGATTTTGTGTCCAGTAAGGGTTATCTGAAAAGCTAGGATTCTGAAATGATTTGGGCCAATTTTGCACCATTATTTGACGTGTAGGGTCGTAAACTTCAAAATTCTGATATTGTTGGAAGTTAGCTCCTCTCGGAAATAAATATAAACCAAACAACGGGTTAAAATAGGTGCCTGAAGTTGGGCGGTCTGTCGTTTTCTGTGAAATATAGTTGGCGCTTGCGTCCAAAGTCACTTTATCATCGAAAATTTTTGACGTATTACGGATAGAAAAGTTATTTCTGTAATACGAGTTTACGGGTTCTATCCCCTTTGAAGAAGTATTGGCATAAGATAAATAGGTTTGACTTTTATCCGTGCCTGTACTAACAGATAGTGAGTTGATCAACAGATTGCCGGTCTGAAAGAAGTCTTTTACATTGTAAAAACCACCACTTTGTTTAGGTCCCCAGGCATAAAGCGAGTTTGGATTTGCTGCGGTTACAGTATCCCCCTGACCGTATTCGCTTTGGAATTTTGGTAGAGAAAATGGTTTCTGGAAAGTAGTACTTGACGAGAAATCAACACTTGTTTTACCCGCCTTGCCCTTTTTGGTAGTGATCAGGATAACACCGTTTGCTGCCTGGCTACCATATAATGCAGCTGCTGAAGCGCCTTTCAATACACTCATGCTTTCAATATCATCAGGGTTAAGGTTTGATATACCATCCCCACCATCAGCATTATAAGCAAAAGGGCCATTAGGTTGTCCGGTAGTATTGGCGTTTAAAGGAACCCCATCAACAACATATAAAACATTATTGTTCTGAGTTAATGACTTGTTACCCCTCAATACAACTTTGGTTGAGCCACCGGCTCCTGATGAACTGCTGGAAATATCCAAACCTGCTACCTTGCCAGTCAAGCTATTCACAAAGCTTGCATCTTTTACAGTCTGAACTTCTTTGCCGGATACCGTTTGTTGATCGTAAGTCAAGGAAGCCTGAGTTTTTGTAATACCTAACGCGGTTACAACTACTTCGTTAAGACCTTTTGAGTTAGGTGTTAAAACCACATTGGCAGTATCACCCGAACCAACAGTAACCTCCTTTGTCAGGTAACCTACATAAGTAAATACCA
>DATHLW010000151.1:0-3900 GCA_035487675.1 Mucilaginibacter sp.
GCCGCATTTATACTAGGAATAAAGAGTTTCTATTTAGATACAATATTTTATTTGAAAAAGGAGACAAAATTTCAAACGCTTATCTTATTCATCGTAGTGGTGCTTGATACTATATTAAATGTTATTTTTGTTCCAAAATATGGATATATGGCTTCGGCAATATCTAATTTAATTGTAAGTGTTTCAGCAAGTGTTTTAACATATTTTGTTGTAAACAGATTATTAAAAACACCGATGCCCTGGTTAGATATATTGAAAATAATAATCGCCGTAACCAGTATGTTTCTTTATTACAAATATGTGCCTGTATCCAAAACTTTAATAGGATTCTCAATAAAAGTAAGTGTCGGATTAATAATATTTATTGCATTACTTGGTATATTCAATAAAAGGATGATACTGCAATTCATTAAGAGAAATAGAAATGCGAGCCTTTCTTAAATTACTGTTAAAGCTTTTATCTTACATATTTGGATTCAGGTTTTTTAATCTTTTTTCCTCATTAAAAGACAATCTGATATCATATTCATTGCAGAGGCAAATCAAAAATCGTGACAATGATATCAAGGTCCAGGCTCCGGTTGTTATAACAGGGGCGAAACATATCACCATTGGCAAATCGTTTGTGGCCAATAGGAACCTCAGATTGCAAGCTATTACAGATTACATGGGTGTAAACTATAATCCGCAGATAAACATTGGTAATAATGTTCTAGTTAATCCAAATTGTCATATTACGGCATTAAAAAAAATAACTATAGGGGATAATGTTTTAATAGCAAGTAATGTTTTTATATCTGACCATTCTCATGGGCGGTCAGATTTTACAGATTTATCTACTCCGCCGGCATTGAGACAGTTAAATTCCAAAGGCGAGATCCGAATAGGTAATAATGTTTGGATAGGCCAAAATGTAACGATATTAGCAGATGTAAATGTGGGCGATAATGTCATAATAGGAGCCAACGCTGTGGTCACAAAAGACATACCTGCAAATTCTATAGTAATAGGTAACCCTGCACGGGTGATCAGAAGTATTAATGCATAATGTTGTGGATTTAAATCTAACATCTAAACTTAATAAAAGACAGTTTGTAGTTTATGCTCTGTTATTTGTAGGTTTCTTTTTCCCGATTTCAAGCCAAGGGGCACTTCTGTCATCCCGATATTTTATGATCGCTTTTTTGACCCTGGTCGCCTATTCCTTTTTTATAAAAATAACACCCCGAAATTTGATATTCTTTTTAGCCATCAATGTTTCGCTAATTATATTTACTATAGCTGCTTCATTTTGGTTTAAAGAGTATTCTTTTGGTATATATCCCGATTTTTTTTTATTGAGCCTGCTTCTTACGCTTAATTACACAAATTTAGGCAGGCTTAAGTATATATATGATGTGCAATTGATTGGAACATGGCTTATAATCCTATTAGGGGTGGGCATAATAATTGGTAATCCGTCAATCAGCCATTTTCTTACTAATTATTATAGTGCAGGTTATGAAGAACTATTACCTTATATGCTTGAGGCACGCAAGCCTGTAGCGACATTTGGGACGCATTCCGTCGCATCTTTCATCCTGTTTTTTTTATTTTTTCTAAACATTCAAACCTATAAGGTCAGGGGGAAAATGGTTTATTTAATAACAAGTATCATTGTATTGCTTTTACTCATCTTTGTAAGGTCCAATACCTCATTAGCCTATTCAGGTGTCGCCTTTATAATACTGTTCAGCACGTTTATAAAAAAGAAGTCAAGCTTGTTTATGGTGTCAGGTATTGTAATAGCTATTTTTTTATACGTTAGCGTTATTGATCCAACGATACTGGATGTTTTTTATGAATATGATGTCCTTAGCATCCTGACGAGTAAAGACAACGGTCTGGCGGGGCGATATAGTGGCACCTCCGTACTTGCCCCTACAATTGATTATATAAAACATAATCCGTTGGTACCTTTGGGCCTGGCTTATTCGAATAAGCTTTATTACACAGATTCCGGGATAATTCTTTACATATTAAGAGGGTCAATTATTTTAGCTTCGGCCATCTACTTTGGATTTTACTCTTTTTTAAAAGACAATCTGTTAAATAAGAAGAATACGATGTACGTTTTTTTCTTCTTCATGATATTTGAAATAGGATATCCTATTCTGATTGACCCAAGAGTACTTTGTTTTATTCCGTTCCTTGTTGTTTATTTAAATCACCTATCTACTGAAGAAAATGTTAAAAGTCAACGCCTATACCCCGGGTCTTGATACGCCAAGCGGCCGATATAGAGTAAGGCAATTAATACCTTACCTGGAGCAATTACAGGTGTATGTTACCGAAATCTATTCCAGGGCAGGAGCTTTTCCGCCTCCAGACAAGTCGAAACATTTGCCCTGGGCTATAAATAACATGCAGGAGAATTTTTTTAAAATGCTTTCTCAACCACGTTGCGATGTGACCTTGTTACAAAGGGCTATGCTTTCAAAGTATTATACTTTTGAAAGATTTTTAAAAAAGCCGATGGTATTTGATGTCGACGATGCAATTTTTGTAGACAGAGGAGGAGTTTTTGCAAAGAAAATAGCCCGGCAATCACAAAAGATAATTTGTGGAAATTCATTTCTTGCTGATTATTTTTCAAAGTACAATAGTAATGTTGATATAATCCCCACGGCGGTGGATGTTTCAAAATATGAATCAATTAAAATTGATAAAGCCAGGAAGGGTATATTTTATATTCTATGGACAGGTACAAGCTCGGGATATCCGTTCGTTTATAAAATTGAAAAAGCACTAAAACGGATAGTAACGAAATATGATTTTGTGAAAATTAAAATTGTGTCAAATGCACCCCCTCAATTTAACTTTTTGACAGAAAGGGAATTTGTTTTTGAAAAATGGACACCAGACATAGAGTTCTCGTCCATAAAGTCTTCGGATATAGGAGTAATGCCAATCAATGATGATGACTTGTCCAGGGGAAAGTGCAGTTATAAAATGTTGTGCTATATGGCAGCGAGAATACCCATTGTGGTTTCGCCATTTGGTATGAATAAGGAAGTTTTGAACATGGGCGAGATAGGGTATGGTGCAATAACAGAAGATGAGTGGTTCAGCGCACTCGACCAAGTCATTTCCTCTCCGCAAATGCAGGAAGAGTTATCAGTCAATGCATATAACGTAGTATTGAAAAACTTTGATATCAATGTAGTGGCTAAACAAGTAAGTGAATCACTTATCAAAGTATAAACAAAAGGGTAGCTACTTGAAATGAATATTACGCTAAACGGGTTCTAATGAGAAAGAAGGCCTTCTTTCTCATTACTATATACTTTACCGGTATTATTGTGTTGCAGCCAGTTAATTAATACAATCAAATACCACATACTGGAATAAAAGTTCTTTTTCCTAGACATATGCAAGTCAACGCTGTCTAGTATATATTTTATATTTAAGTCTGCAGGAATTTTACTCAGGTTTTCTTTCGTAATAGTATCGTACACATATGATTTAAGATCCTTTCTGAACCACTCTTTAAAAGGTATTTCAAAACCTGCTTTCGGCCTGTTTAATAGATTTTTGGGTATGTGTTTGTAAGCCAGATCTTTGAGTATGCGTTTCTTGTTGCCATTATGATACCTGAAACCTATAGGAAGTGTTCTGGCAAATTCAATAACCCGGTAATCCAGCAGCGGGGACCTTACTTCCAGGGATGCCGACATTGATGCCCTATCAACTTTTACGTTGCTATCATTTTCTAACCAAAGCTTGATATTTATATCGGCTGCTTTTTGCAAATAATCATAATTCAATGCGTTTATAAGCTCGATATCAGGATTGAAAATATTGGGCCTATTATTTAATAAAGGCTGGAAGCTTTCAAATATTTTTGTAATAAACAAGGGC
>DATHLW010000152.1:0-5678 GCA_035487675.1 Mucilaginibacter sp.
TAACTGATTCGTCGGCCATACGTATCAGGCAGGCGCAAGCGGCAGAAGTACGTAATAACTGGCTGCCGAATTTACGATTAAACTATCAGGCCGATGTAGGTAGCAATAATAATGTGGCCGGTCCTTATTTTGGGTTTGGCGTCATCCCATCTGATAGCCGGGGCGTACGTACCGAAAGCAATACCACAGCCGTTTCGGTCAACGTCGGTGTTGCTGCATTGGATTGGGAAATATATAATTTCGGGGCATATGGCGCTCAAAATAGGGTGGCCCGATCAAACATACAGGTTGAGCGAAACAATTTTGCGCAATCAAAATATCAGTTAGAGGCATATACCATCAGCAACTACCTTTTGCTGATGAACCTGCAGGATTACCTGAAAATACAGTCACGCAACATACAGCGTAACCAGGAAATCCTACGCTCAATCGGTTCGCTTACCCGCAGCGGCGTGCGACCTGGTGTAGATACCAGTATAGCAAATGCTGAGTTGTCAAAAGCCCGCTTGAATTATATCGAGTTGAACAACCAAATGCAACAGGTTCAATTACAACTGGCTGCTGTCAGTGGGTTACCTTATCAATCTATCGTAGCGGATACCCTGATCGAAGATCAGCTTATTAATGCGCCTTACGGTCAGCTCAATACAGATACATCCGGACATCCGCTTATCAATTATTATAAATCTCTTTATCAAAACAGTAAAGAACAAGAGAACCTGGTAAAAAAGCAATACAATCCCAAGATTATGCTTGAAGGAGCTGCCTGGGGACGTGGTTCAAGTGTTGACGCAAATGACCATTTTAATAGTCTTTCAACCGGATGGGGTTTTCAGCGCGATAATTATTTGGTTGGTTTGGGTATTTCCTATAACCTTTTTGATCTTCGTCGAAGGCAGTTAAAACTCCGAACACAAAAAACCGAATCGGATTATTTTCAAAATAAACTACAGGAGCAAAAAACTTTGCTTGCAGCAAGCGCCAACCAGGCTAATGCTCAAATACAGACAGCTCAGCAGCGGCTCAGAGAGATACCGAACCAGCTCAAAGCGGCAAATGATGGTTACCGTCAGAAATTGTCTCTCTATAAAAACGGATTAACGGATATTATAGAACTCGATGCCGCACTTAACATTCTTTATCGTGCCGAAACCGACTATGTACAGGCTAAATATGCTTATACCAACGCATTATTTAACCAGGCCATAACTGATAACCAGGTAAGCACCATTTTAAACCTCATAAAATAATTTAATTATGTCAATGGTCACATCCGCACTGAAAAGGCCGATAACAGTAATAGTTATTACTGCGAGCCTTTTGATTTTTGCAGTGCTTAGTGCAACGAATATCCCTATAGATATATTCCCGAAACTTAACCTGCCTACCATCTATGTGATCGAGTCATATGGTGGTATGTCGGCACAGCAAATGGAAGGCTTCTTTGCTACAGGGTTACAAAACCAGTTCCTCTATGTTGATGGTGTAAGAAACATCAGCAGTAAAAGCATACAGGGCTTAACAATAATAAAAATATCATTTTACGAAACTACCAATATGGCTGAGGCTTCGGCCCAGGTCGCCTTACAGGTTAACCGGGCTCAAAGCTTTTTCCCCCCGGGTGCTTTACCTCCGCAAGTTATTCGGTATGATGCCTCATCATTGCCGGTCGGTGAGCTGGTAATGGATAGTAAAAATGAAAGTCTTAAAGATATTTATGACCTGGCTGCTACCCGCATCAGGCCAATGTTTTCAACTATACCCGGCCTGTCGGCCCCACCCCCGTTTGGTTCAAATGCCAGGACAATCGTTTTTAGTATTGACCCTGATAAGCTTAGAAGTTTTAACCTTACCCCTGATGAAGTTGTAGAAGCTTTGGCAAAATATAATGTAATGTCGCCATCAGGCAGCCTGCGGGTCGGTAATACTATGTATTTGACCACCATGAATACCCTGGTTAAAAACTCTGCCAACTTTGGCAATATTCCGGTGTTCACTAAAAATGGTGTGCCTATTTATGTAAAGGATATTGCAAGGGTTAGTGATGCGGCCGATATAACGGTGGATTACGCTCTTATAAATGGTAAACGTTCTGTTTATATACCAGTGGTAAAAACAGCTTCAGCATCAACATGGACAGTAGTACAAAACCTAAAAAGCAAACTGCCCGAAATGCAAAACCTGTTGCCAAATGATGTAAAGATATCCTACGAATTTGACCAATCGGTTTTTGTGGTAAATGCTGTAAAAAGTTTAATGACCGAAGGCGGCCTTGGCGCGTTGTTGACTGGCTTAATGGTATTATTGTTTTTACGGGATTGGCGAAGCAGTTTGATTGTTGTGATTACCATACCTGTATCCATATTAATTGGTGTGCTTTTACTAAGCCTGCTCGGACAGACCATTAATATTATGACCTTAAGCGGACTAGCATTGGCTATAGGTATCCTCGTCGACCAGGCAACGGTGACAATAGAAAATATTCACCAGCACCTGGAAATGGGTAAATCCAAACGACTGGCTATTTATGAAGCCTGTGAGGAAATATCGTTTCCATTGTTGCTGATATTATTATGTATACTGGCGGTATTCGCTCCATCTTTTATGATGAACGGTGTCCCCAAGGCCATGTTTTTACCTCTGTCATTGTCGATTGGTTTAACTATGATCGTGTCTTATGTTTTGGCCCAAACCCTGGTGCCTATACTAAGTAATTGGATGATCAAAGCTGAAAGATATCAATCTTATCATCATGGGAAAGTACATGCACATGCAGGCGAATCGCTAGACCAAACAGAAGTAGAGCAAGTAGTTTTGCACCAGAAGCAGGAAGAAGAACATCCGGAAGAAAATGATCTTTTTGAAAAGGTTAAAATGCGTTTTATAAATATTATTAAACGGTTAATGCCACGAAAAAAGCTTTATGTACTTACTTACCTGGTTGTGGTGATCATTCTTGCAGGTGTTGGATTTGTCGTTATCGGTAAAGATATGATGCCTAAACTTAATAATGGGCAATTCCAGATCCGTCTGAAGGCACCCCAGGGCACCCGGCTAGAGAGAACAGAAGATAAGTTTAAACAAGTGCTCCATATTATAGACCAAACCGTAAATAACCATGTAAAAATCACCTCCGGTTACATTGGTTTGGTACCAAGTAGTTTTGGCAGCAGTAACCTGTATGTTTTTAATACAGGCACGCATGAAGCGGTTTTACAGGTGAATTTGGATGAAGACTATAAAATAAATATGGATGAGCTTAAAGATGCACTACGAAAAAACATAGCCCATGCCATGCCAGAAATGGCAATCACTTTTGAGCCCATCGATATGACTGAAAAGATCATGAGCCAGGGAGCCAATACGCCGATCGAAGTTCAGGTAGCGGGTAAAGATCTGGATCAGATAAAAACGTATGGTTATAAGGTTTTGGCCAAACTGAAACAAATTCCATACCTGCGTGATATACAGATCAATCAACCTTTAGATTACCCGGTAATTGCAATTACGCTCGATAGGTTGAAAGTTTCGCAATTGGGCTTAAATGTAAGTGACATCGCCCGTTCGGTAACCGCAAGTACCTCATCAAGCCGCTTTACACTAAAGAACCTTTGGCTGGATGAAAAAAACGCTTACACCTACCAGGTACAGGCTCAGATACCAGAGTATGTGATGAATAATATTGATGAGTTAAAGGAGATCCCACTGTTAAAAGGACAAAGCAGTCCAACACTGGCTGATGTTGCTACTTTTAAAATAACCACTGCCCCGGGTGAGTATGATCGTACCGGGCCCCGGCGTTTTATTACGATAAGCGCAAATATTTATAAGAAGGACCTGGGCGCAGCGACTTCTGATGTGCAAAAAGCTGTAAAATCTATAGGCACCCCACCCAAGGGCTTGATCGCAGAAATTGGAGGTATGTCTGGTCTTTTAACAGAAACCTTAAGCAGTTTGCAAAATGGTTTAGGCTTTGCTATCCTGGTTATATTCTTGTTACTGGCAGCAAATTATCAATCCTTTAAAGTATCGCTAACGGTATTAGTAACAATTCCTGCGGTAATATTAGGCTCGATTACAGCATTGCTTGTAACAGGTTCTACGCTTAATCTGCAATCTTACATGGGAATGATAATGTCTACGGGGGTGTCTGTTGCCAATGCTATTCTTATTGTTACCAATGCTGAAAATCTCAGACTTAAATATAAAGACTCAACCCAAGCAGCTATCACGAGCGCCTCAGTACGATTAAGGCCTATTCTTATGACCAGTTTAGCTATGATTGCCGGTATGATCCCGATGGCGTCGGGATTGGGCGAGGCTGGGGAACAATCTGCGCCGCTTGGGCGTGCAGTAGTCGGAGGGTTATTTGCCTCCACCTTTGCCGCCTTATTTATATTACCCATGGTATTTGCCTGGGTACAGGAAAAAACAATTTATGATTCCCCTGCATTAATGCCTGAAGAAAACACCAATTTAAATATTCAACAACATGAAATATAGATCTTATTTGTTAATAGCTGCAATGGCTTTGATCGCAGCCTGTTCAAGCAGTGAAAAACCGGTTGATTTAACCGGACAATCCAATAAAAATGCGGGTAAGTATGAGTTTGGTACAGTAACCGAAAAGGCACTATCAAGTTCTGCAAGTTTGCCCGGGCAGTTAATTCCTTTTAACGAGGTGAACCTTTTCCCTAAAGTGAATGGATTTGTAAAACAATTATTTGTTGACCGTGGCTCTGTGGTAAAAAAGGGCCAGTTACTCATGATACTGGAAGCGCCGGAAATGGAGTCGCAATTGCAAGCAGCGAACTCAAGGTATATGCAGGCACAGGAAAATGCAGAGGCCAGCAAAGAAAAATACGAACGGCTGAAAGAAGCAGCTAAAGAGCCGGGATCTGTATCGCCCCTGGATCTTGATAATGCAAATTCCAAAATGAAGGCTGATCTGGCGATGGCTCAATCAGAACATTCAAACGTTGAAGGGGTGAGAACTATGCAGGATTATCTTCGCATCTATGCACCTTTTGATGGAATGATCATTCAGCGAAATGTTTCTCCCGGAGCGCTTGTTGCACCCGGAAAGGAAACCGATCAGCCGATGTTGACTATACAGGATATTAATAAAATGCGCCTTACAGTATACATTCCTGAGGATTATGTAGATAAGGTAGATTTGAGCCAGCCTGTGAAATTTACATTTAACGCTATGCCGGGACAAGAGCATACTGCTCAAATAAGCCGTTCAGCAAATGCCCTGGGAAGTATGAGACAAGAAGCAATCGAGATTGATGTGATCAACAAAACAGGGAAACTGAAACCCGGCATGTACGCAGAAGTAAAAATACCAATGGTTTCAGGAGCAAAATCATTACAGGTTCCAGGTTCAGCAATTGTTCGTTCGACAGAAAAGGAATATGTAGTTGCTGTAAGAAATGGGAAAGCAAACCTGGTGGATATCAAAGAAGGATTAGCAGGCAACGATTCAACAGAAGTGTTCGGCGATCTGAAACCGAATGATAAAATTTTGCTCCACGCATCTGATGAGATCAAACAGGGGGATAATATACAATAAAGTTTGAGGTTACTTTATTGTTTCAAGGCCGGTAGTCGCTTCGATCACCGGCTTTTTTATGTATTTATTCTTATCTAAATAATAAAATTATTTGTCTGATAAT